>CAZGJE010000008.1:0-418 GCA_964526355.1 uncultured Candidatus Saccharibacteria bacterium | reverse complement strand
AGGTGTCTGAGTGGGGGATATAGGCTTCTGGCTGATAATAGTCGTAGTATGAGACGAAATAATGCACTTCATTCTCTGGGAAAAAAGCACGAAACTCGTCGGCCAGCTGTGCAGCTAGAGTTTTGTTGTGGGCAATCACAAGGGTTGGTTTCTGCACATTTTGGATCACATTGGCCATGGTGAAGGTCTTGCCGCTTCCTGTTACGCCCCAAAGTGTCTGATGTTTCACATCGTTCTTGAGATTTTCGGTCAACGCCAAAATCGCCTCTGGCTGATCTCCAGCTGGTTTCCAATCCGAATGAATTTTGAATTTGTGTTCCATTTATGTTCGGTTTCTTATACAATCTTGACAAATATGCCCATAAGCGGTATGATTGCGGATATTTAAAAAATATTGTGTAGTAATATTACTGCATTT
>CAZGJE010000007.1:15639-16730 GCA_964526355.1 uncultured Candidatus Saccharibacteria bacterium | reverse complement strand
AAGGCGAGGGTACTTTTGAAAGTGGAGTCCTCTAGACTTTTAGCTACCAGCCAGTTTCCGTCCGGAGACCAGTAAATGGAGCCGTACTTCCCGACATTGCTCGAGACGGTTGCTGAGCCTGTTGGGGTGATATAGATCAATTGTCCTGTCTCTCCCTGATTGAGAAATGACCACCATCTGACAGCAATGGTGCCAGCCCAAGGCACTGCAGCGGTTGTTGCCTGAACTGGGTCGCTGAGTTTTGAGGCTTTCCCGCTTGCCGTATTGATACCCTGAATCTTGTAGTAATACGTGACCTGAGTTGTCACGTCTGCATCGATGCAGCTATCCGCTGGTTTGTAAGCGGATAGTCTAGCTTCGAATCCTGTGTCTGGCCTTTTGGACCGAGAAATGTAGTAGGCGTTGAAAACGCTGTCGTTGGGTTGCCACGAAAGCTTGATTTTCGTGGCTGAGATGGCTTCGGCCTTGAAGCCAGTCGGTGGTGCGATTTCGTTGTCTATCGGTGGTGTAACAATGTTATTATCATGGTTACCGCCTCCGCATCCGATGACGAGAAGTAGCGATGCGAGCAACAAGATATTGCTCAGCCAGAGTGTGTGTCTCATATTGTTGCCTCCCTTGTACCCGGCTCAATGTTCCCAACATTGTCCATTGGATACATTTTTACCGGCGCAAAGAAAGCCTGTAGTTTTCAAGGTTCGTGAGTATCCGTTATAATAAACTTTTTCGCTTAGTTGTCAATATATTATTCAAAAAAATGCCTGCCTTTCCGACCAATGTGATCAAAAGCGGGCAGGCAATTTTATTTGAGTATGGTGCTGCTATTTCTTCTTGTCTGATTTGGCTATGGCAAAGTAATAGATAATTTCTAGGATGCCAAGAGTGTTGAAGACTAGAAGCGCGACAAACCAACCGTTTTCTTCTCTTCTGGCCGCTCTCCAAAGCGCCAGGCCTTTCCAGACCAGGGACCAGAGTACTATGATTGCCAGTATTACGCCGCCCGCTCCGGTGATGTTAGGAGCTGTCGCGACAATCGAACTATACGCCATTTTCCTCCCTTATTATTTGATATAAATATATCATATTTTTGT
>CAZGJE010000007.1:6611-15629 GCA_964526355.1 uncultured Candidatus Saccharibacteria bacterium | reverse complement strand
GAAGCTACGTAGCTTTAACATTTTCATGGCCTGTTTACATTTTGCCCAGGGTGTTGCCATGGTTATTTTGTCCACGGACATGAAAGTCCCAGTAATGACTTCATTTTTGAAATTCAATTTTGCGACTCAAAGCTTGGTCCCAGATCCAAAAACTTGGTTTGAAATTCCCTTGGCTTTGCTCATAGCCTCGTTTTTGTTTATCTCATCTTTGGCTCATTTGATGGTTTCTTTGCCCAAGATAAATGATTGGTACAACAAAAATTTAGCCAAAGGGGCTAACTACGCCCGCTGGATAGAATATGCTTTCAGCTCCTCAATAATGATTGTAGTCGTCAGCATGTTGGTCGGGATATCAGACATTTCGGCCCTAATCCCAATTTTCTTTGTTAACGCGGCTATGATCCTTTTCGGTTGGATGATGGAACTCCACAACCAGACTACTAGCAAGGTCAACTGGGCTTCATTCATTTTCGGTTGTATCGCCGGAGTTGCCCCTTGGATCGTGATCGCTATCTATCTTTGGAGTCCCGGAAGCACGTCAAATCCACCTACCTTTGTTTACTGGATCTTCTTCTCGATATTCCTGTTTTTCAATGTTTTTGCCATCAACCAAGTTCTTCAATACAAGAAGGTCGGCGGTTGGAAGGACTATTTGTACGGAGAGAGAGCATATATTATCCTTTCGCTCGTCGCAAAGTCACTTCTCGCATGGCAAGTTTTTGCCGGCACCTTAAGACCATAAAACATTGCCAGTAGAAGCTTCTCTCTGCTATTCTTGTTGTATGACGATATTTCATTCAATTATTTTGGGTTCGTTGCAGGGTTTGACAGAATTTTTGCCGATCTCTTCCTCTGGGCATCTCGTCCTCGTCCCATATATTTTCAATTGGAATTATCAGGGCAAGGCCTTCGACGTCGCTCTGCACGCAGGTACTGCTTTTGCAATAATCGTATTTTTCTGGCGAGACTGGTGGGACATATTTCGAAAGGCCTTCTCGAAGAAAGCTAGGATAGCAGATGAATCTATTAAGAAGTATCCAGATAACATTTTGTGGCAAATTATGGTTGCCTCAATTCCTGCGGTGATAATTGGGCTCCTCCTGGAAAAATTCGCGGAGTCTTATCTTGATTCCGTCTTATTTGTGACATTAAATTTAGCATTATTTGGTATTTTGCTCTGGTATGTAGACAAAAAATCAAAATCTGATTTAACCCCACAAAAACTGACATACAAAAAATCCCTTCTAATCGGGTTGTTTCAATCAATCTCACTTATCCCCGGAGTTTCAAGATCGGGGATTACTCTGACCGCCGCCCGATGGATCGGAATGCCGCGCGCAGAAGCGGCTCGCTTTTCATTTCTATTGGCCACTCCCACAATCGTCGGGGCATTTCTGATGAAACTTGCGACCATCGAAGAAGGCGGGTTTGATGTTGTCTTTTGGCTCGGCGTCATCGCTTCGACATTATTTGGACTTCTGGCCATTAAGTTTCTCTTGGATTATCTCAAAAAAAGCGATCTTTCTGTATTTATGTGGTACAGGATTGCCGCCGCAGTCGTAATTCTCGGAATATATTTTTCTCGTCTGAAATAATTAGTTTGCGAATCCCTTGATCACTCCATCGTCGCTTCTCAATGTTCTCTCCGTAATCCAACCAGAGGTGTAATTCCTCTCTCTCAAATTAAAGGTGCCGTCGTCATTGACTGATGTCACAATTGCGACATGGCCAGCCCAACTTTCATTTGTCACGACTAGCCCACCAGCTTGGGGGGTAGAGGAATTTGTCGGTATCCATTTGGCTAGGACATGACCGCTAACAGCGTAGCCTTGTGACACGACATATGTGTAACATTGGCCGTACGAACGTTCGATATATCTGACTCCATTGATAGTTCCATAATATTGTTTTTTTGCTGGTGCCTCTGCTTTGGTCTTAGCCGCTACCTTGGCTGCCGTTTTGGTTGCCACTTTAGCTTTGGCGGTGTTTTCCTTCTTCGCGATGAGAGTCGCTGAGACCTCATAATTCTTCATTGGAATCTGAAGCTTTTGATTCGGTTTGATTGAACTAGTCCCAGTGATGTCGTTCAAATATTTGATCGTTGCGACCTTCACGCTAAATTTCATGCCGAGCCCGGAGAGAGTGTCTCCACTTTTCACGATATAATATATTGTCTCCGATGTGTTGTCTGGGTCTGGCTCGACTCTTGGAGTTAGTTTTGTTTCGACTGACGCGGCATTGGGCAGGAAGCCACCAGAGGAAATCAATCCAGAACTAGCAATTTCTAAGATGCGGCTATCCCCAGAAATCATGGGGGTGTATGAATCAACATAGCCGACAACTGCCTGCTCGTCTCCTGGCTCTACTGTGACAAGTTTGTTTTCGATCGACTTGGCTTGAGCGACCTGGCTATAATTTGACGATGTGACCAGGATCAATATCACGATCATAGCAAAATGGGGCAAGAATCGATTGCTAGAGAATATTTGACCAATTGTTTGGAACGTTACATTAATTACAAAAAAAAGCTTTTTGCAAATTTTTCTCAAATTATTCAAGAAGATTTTTGCTAAGCTGATAATACTCTGATTATTATTTTTTTGGCGTTCCTTTTTCGCCGCAGGAACGTTTTCTGGTTCCAATATTGCCATAAACAATTTTTGGGTTGCTTTTCACAACCCAAAACAATACTAACAGAGTGGATAGAGAAGTCAAATCAATTCTATACAGACTCTTCCGATAGTACCGTAAATCGATGTCTATTTTGGAGGTGGGCGATCCAGATGGATACCAACCATACTCCGAGCACTGCCAAAACCATGGGGACACCGTTATGCCATATTTCTTTGAAAATTGTTCTATAGCCGGCTGTGAAAAAAGGAAAATAGGGCACAATTTCACCATTCTTAACGTGATCAATTAATAACATAATTGTTCCACCGGCGAGCATCCAATTGAGCCACTCGATATGGAGACTTTTTGGTAATTTCTTCTCAAGAGATTTCGTCACTACCAGAACAGCGGCAGGTGCGATGAGGCAAGCCATAATTTCCTTCCATTTATTCGTATCTTAATGCGTCGACTGGATTCATCCGCGCAGCCTTGATCGCTGGTCCGAGGCCGGAGAGGAGGCCGATTAGTGTGGTGAAGGAGACCGCCCCAAGGATCAACCACCAGGGGAAATTTCCGATATTATCAACTGGCAAATTTCCAAGGTTAGCCCCATATTTTGTTACTAATAGTTTGGCCAAACGAACAAGGCCGAAACTAATGGCTAGGCCGAATACTCCTCCCCAGAATCCGAGCATTGCTGCTTCGAAAGTGAAAAGTCTACGGATCGTAGCTCTGGTAGCACCGCAGGCTCTCATCACCCCTATCTCGCGAATCCGTTCAAATGTAGCCATTACCATAGTGTTGATAATGCCTATGGCCGCGACAAAGAGGGAAATACCGCCTATCACTCCAAGGATAATACTTACCATTGTGAAAATCTGGTTGATTTTGGCTACCATACTCTCAGCAGTTACGGCTCCGTATCCCATCTTGGTGATTTGCTCCCCAACAGCTTTTGAGTTGTCCTTGTCATCAATCTTCATGATTATCGACCCATATCCGTTTCTGTCAAAATTGCTAGAATCCTTAACCAATTTCATTTCATTCAATTTTCCGCAGGTATCATTATTATCGCCAGAGTAATTGCCACTATTTTTCTGTTGTTGTCTCAACTGATTTTGTTGTTCCTCACAGGCTTTTCTGGCAGTCTCGTCATTTTCCCAACGGACAGAGGTCGTCAACCTCTTGGCCCAATCCATGGAAACGTAATTTTGCTTGTCGTCCATAGCGCCATTGTCGACTACGCCCACAATTTCGGCTGTGACAATAATATCTTTGTTCTGTTGCTCGTCCCACCAAGATTTATCCGCACTTTGTGGCGGCAGAGGTGGTTTCTCACCCCAATCTGGATAGCTGCCTTGCATATATAGGGAAACCTTTTTTCCGATCAAGTCCTTGGGGTTGCTGTTAAATCCATAATAACTAGTGAAATAGCCGCCGACTACGATCTTGTCTAGATCATCATTTTGAAGTTTCCGCCCAGCTAGAAGGGGGAGATCAAACACGCTCGAATCTGGTAAATAGCCAAGCAGACTGGACTCCTGGCTTTTTTTGTCGAAACCATCAAGTTTGATCTTCTTGACCCATGCTCCCATTGTCGGGGTGGCGCTTTCGACGTGAGCTATTTTCTTAACATCAACAAGCGTTGTGTCATCGATCTTTTTGGCGCCGCTGTCTGTGTTCCAGCTACCGGATGAAATTAAGTTTACATTCTCTAGATTATCAGCGTTCTGGACCAAAGTGACGAGATTGAAGGCACCCATAGCAGAAAAAGAATTCATCAAAGATTGGCGGACTGAGATCAATATAGAGATCATCAGTATCAGGGAAAGGGATCCTACGGTGGTCGCCGTAATAGTCAAGAATGTACGAGATTTTTGCCGGGAGAGATTTCTAATCGCTAGACGGATATAATCAAAAAATTTCATATTATTCCTTAGGCCAACTTGCCGTCTTTAATAGTAATTACTCTTTTCGCTTGTCGGGCTACCGTAATATCATGAGTAATGATGATCAAAGTGACTCCCAGCTTAGAGTTAAGCGTCTTTAGAATGTCAACCACTTCGGCTCCTTTTCTGGAATCGAGATTTCCAGTCGGCTCGTCCGCGATGATGATCTCTGGATTATTGGCGAGGGATCGTGCAATACAAACTCGCTGACGCTGACCACCCGAAAGCTCCGTTGGCCGGTGATTCATCCGGTCTTCTAGCCCTACTGCCTTAAGACAATCGGTAGCCCTCTTCTTGCGTTCGGCCGGAGAAATACCGGCGAAAACCAGGGGGATCATTACATTTTCCAGCGCGGTATAGTTTGGCTGGAGATTGAAGGATTGGAAGATGAATCCGACTTTCTTGTTGCGGTAATTTGAGAGCACTGTATCGCTGACCTTTGAAATATTTTGGTCATCAATCAGGACTTCTCCCTCGTCTGGTATATCAAGTCCGCCAATAATGTTAGCCAAGGTTGATTTGCCCGAGCCAGATGGCCCGACAATGGCGATAAATTCGCCCTTGTCGATTTTGAGATCTATATGGTCCAAAGCAAAAATCTTCTCACCACCGAGCTCATAGACCCTTGAGATGTTGTTTAGTTCAATCATATCGCCCCTCTTTATTGCTGATATTTTCGGTTAATTCCAGGCGCTGCAACCGGCACTATCTGCGTCGGACGACACTTGGTAGTATGTCTTCTGGGAATCTGTCGGGCAACCAGAGTAGTAGAAATCGCCTGCAACTTTTTGAGCATCGGCGACAGCAGTGGTCGACTTAATTTGCTCAGACAAAATATAAGTGATAAAAGCTTTACCGTTACTACCGTACCAATAGTCGCCGTTCGCGCGACTTGGGGAAGGATCTTCTGGCACGCTGGTCAAATATTTCTTGAACTCTGTCATTACGGCAGTGGCATGGGGGGCAGTGTCATTGATACTGATATATGTCACAACTATAGGGTCGCAGGGATCGGTCGGCAAACTGCCGCTGCAAAGATAGTGCTTAAATTCCGTCTTATACATTTCGGCTGCGTTGCCGATTGTCTGAAGATCGGTTTTCCTTTTGGCATCCCGAGACTTTGTTTGAGAGCTAAATATGCTGACCGATATGACTGTCGTCAATATTCCGACAATGAAAATGACCAACATTATCTCGACCAGCGTAAAACCATGACTTTTTTTCATAACCCCTCACTTAGAAAATAATATATAGATAATTATATCATATTCAGATAACAAAATGCGAAGATATTTGTTTTGGCAGAATATTATTGTATAATACAAAAAAGAGCATAATCGGAGGGAGATATGAAAAGCAAGGGTAAGATCACAGGTGACAAGAAGACTCAAAATCAAGTTCTTCTATTGGTAGTCCTGGTAACGATAGTTTTTGTCCTGGCCCTATTCGCCATCGGCAACAGCATCTAAGACAACGAAAATGAATTTGATAAATGTTCCTTGCTTTTGGCTGGGAACATTTTTATTGGTATAATATTTTCACATGGCAAAACAAAAAAACTTTATTTTAGCGATCTCTGGAGTGGCTGGCGCTGGGAAAGACTCAATTTTGAATTTCCTGAAAGGCCATCCTGAAAATTTTGTTTTTTCCCTTTCTTATACCGATAGGCCTCCCCGGCCGGGGGAAAAATCTGGCGATTCATACAATCTAATCTCCAAAGAGGAGTTCTCTGAAAGCATCGATAGGGGAGAATTCTTGGAGTGGGAAGCAACAAGAAACGAGAGCAGATACGGTATTAAGCGTCGTGATTTCGAGGAGTTACTTGCGTCAGGAAAAATTATAGTCCTCCAAATTGACGTCAAAGGCATGGTCAAATTAAGGAAGAAATATGATTTGGTCTCGATCTTTTTGACACCACCAAGCCTAGAAGAAGCTATCCACCGATTGAGGGCTCGCGGTACCGACTCGGCCGAATCCATCCAACTAAGAGTCGATCGTTATAATTTAGAAATCGGGTACGAACACAAATATAATTATATAGTAGTGAATGATATTTTGGAGAGAGCCGAGACAGAGCTTCTCGCAATAATCAGAAAAGAGGAAATCAAAAGACAACGGGAGAAAACATTTTTTAAATTTCTTTTGCTACCCCTGCTGTTCTTATTTTTAGCCGGCACCGCATATGCGACTCAAAAGTTTGACTTCAAAAATTTACCCTATATAAACCAATTCTTTCCGACAGAGACAGCGGAGGTAAAACCATCTGGGGAAGTGGCGACACCGACTCAAGCTGTACCGGCTGCAATCGAGACCCCTACGATAGTGGCTCCACCGCCCAAGGCGGTTACCAACACTATCAAGAAGGCGCCTCCCAAGACGGCTGTGGCCAAAAGTTCCACTCCAGTCGAAGGAACGAAAACAAATACTGATGGCTCTACTACCACCACTGTTTCGACCAGCGGGGGAGCTAGCTCGGCTGATCTAGCCAAGGCGACTGCGTCAGCAGGTGTTGTTATCAGCTCGATCTCTGATATCTTGTTTACCGACCAGACTGGGAGCCATGCTGATCTGGGTCAGATCTTGAAAGATTATTTGAGCTCAACTCTCGAGCATCGTGACGAAGTGACTTCTTTGAAATCTATTACGCTCGAAGACGCAGGCGCTACTGGCTGGAATGGACAATATTTAGGCTCATATACCGTAGGGGCAGACGGCAGGGATATAACGAGCGCAACCGGAAATATTATATTAAACTCCTACTATTACAAGGATTCCCCAATTTTCAATGATTATATGAAGTTGATTTTCTCCCATGAATACGGTCATCACTATACTCTCTATCACAAGTGGGTCGACTGGGATCTATCTGCGACCGTTCGTCTGCCTGACAGCTATTATTCAACTCGCCCTCTCGCCAAAGCGACGACTGCAGTCGACTATTCTCTCGGCTGGTTGAATTGCGAATCAGAAATCATCGCCGAGGATTATTCATATATTTATTCAGGCTATGGCGTCGACGCGATGTCTAGTATATATGGTTACCCCAACGCTGCGATCAAATCTTGGCTGGAGAAAATTGGTAGTGCTGATCTTTTGTCTTCTGGGTCGACCAATAATCCGCCAATCATCACGATCACTGCGCCGGCGGCCAGCTCGACACTCTCGGGAGCCGCTGATTTCACGGCGGATGCGACAGACGACGGAGGGGTTAGAAAAGTATCATTCTTTATTGATAGCAATTTGCTAGCGGAAGATTCATCAGCGCCATATGCTGTCAGTTTGGAGACCACGGGGTATATCAACGGTGCCCACACTTTGAAAGTTATTGCTTCAGATGGTATTTTGACGTCAGAACAATTAATTCCAATATCAATCCAGAATCAGACAAGTGATTTGGAAAAACCCTTGTTGTTTATACTTTCACCAGCCTCCAATCCAAATACGATTTATGAAAATAATTTAGTGATTCACGTGCAGGCCACTGACAATGACAAAATTTCCAAAATAGAGATGTATTATAATGATGCGCTAGAGGGAAGCTGGGACACCTCAGACCTTAGCCTTCGAATCACGCTTAGCACCCCTGGGACTTACGATCTTAAATTCAAAGCCTATGACCGAGCCGGAAACATAGTTGAGACAACGCTCACAATCATACGTGCTCCCCTAGTACCGCCGACTCCGTAATCTCATGGCTTCCAACAAAAGACTCTGAGTGCCTCGACTAACAAGGCCAATAAAGAAATAATATGTCGATCATTAGCAAATATCATTTTAAAATTATCCAGTCCAGAAGATATTAAAATCTAGCTGTTGATAAGTTTAGACAAAAGCACCATATATAGTGTTTAGCCCTATCTGCTTAATACTATATATGGTGCTTTTCTATTTTATTTTAATTGACCGAACAAAAAGCGAAAGGTAGAATTAATCTTGCCACAAAATTTTATTCAATTTATTTATTTTTAGGAGGGAGACACAAATGTTCACAAAGATCAGAAAAAGAAATGGGAAAATGGTCGATTTCGATGTCGAGAAAATCGCCAAAGCTATAGGCAAAGCTGGCCACGCTACCGGCGAGTTTGACGAGACTATAGCGCACAAGCTAGCTTTGAAAGTCGCCAAAGAAGCTGAAACAAAGGTTCGTCGCAAGACCCCAACCGTCGAAGAAGTTCAAGACATTGTGGAAGATGTTTTACTTGATTCCAATTACAAACACACTGCCAAATCTTACATTATTTATCGCCAGAAGCATGCTGAGATGCGCGAACTGGCTGAAACTCAGAGAGTCGATCTGATGGAGCAATATTTGAACAATCTTGACTGGCAGGTCAAAGAGAATTCGAACATGGCCTATTCACTTCAGGGTTTGAACAATTATGTTTCTTCTGAAGTATCGAAGAGCTATTGGATTCACAAGGTTTATCCTGACGAAATCGCACGTGCCAACGCTGAG
>CAZGJE010000007.1:0-6601 GCA_964526355.1 uncultured Candidatus Saccharibacteria bacterium | reverse complement strand
ATGCACATTCATGATTTGGACAAGCTCTCGACATATTGCGTTGGTTGGGACCTGCAGGATCTACTGCGCGAAGGTTTCAAAGGCGCAGAGGGCAAGTTAGAGAGCAAGCCGGCCAAGCATTTGAAGACCGCATTGGGCCAATTAGTCAACTTCTTCTACACACTTCAGGGAGAATCAGCTGGTGCTCAGGCTGTCTCCAATTTTGACACCCTCCTGGCTCCTTTCATCCGTTATTACAAACTTTCTCGCGACGAAGTCAAACAGGCGATCCAAGAGTTTATGTTTAATATGAATGTACCGACTCGTGTTGGTTTCCAGACTCCATTTACAAATGTAACCATGGACCTAACCTGCCCAGGCACTCTGGCCAATGAACCAGTCGTAATCGGCGGCAAACCGCAAAAGGAAACCTACAAAGAGTTTGACAAAGAGAGGGATCTTTTCAACGATATCTTTGCCGAGGTTATTGCCGAAGGTGACGCCAAAGGTCGAGTCTTTACTTTCCCCATTCCTACTTACAATATCACCAAGGACTTTGACTGGGGCAACAAAAATATTGATGGAATCTGGAAAATGACTGCCAAATATGGCATCCCGTACTTCTCGAACTTTGTTAACTCTGATATGAGCCCCGATGATGCTAGAAGCATGTGCTGCCGCCTTCGTCTAGACAACCGCGAACTTCGCAAACGTGGTGGTGGTCTATTCGGTGCCAATCCACTGACTGGGTCAGTCGGAGTTGTTACTATCAACCTACCGAGGCTCGGTTTCCGCTCCCGTGACAGAAGAGAATTCTTTCACAATTTGTCATATATCATGGACTTGGCCAAAGACTCTCTTGAAATGAAAAGGAAGATCCTTGAACAAATGACTGATTCTGGGCTCTACCCTTATTCTAAGTTTTATTTGCGCAACATCAAAAAACGTGATGGTCGTTATTGGGGCAATCACTTCTCGACAATCGGATTACTTGGTATGAACGAAGCTGCGCTCAACCTGCTGGGCCGTGATATTGCTACTGCCGAAGGCCATCAATTTGCTCGAGAAGTCCTCGAATTTATGAGAGAGAGAATGGCACAATATCAGAACGAGACAGGCAACTATTATAATCTTGAAGCCACCCCAGCTGAAGGTACCTCATATCGTCTGGCCTTGAAAGACAAGAAACGTTACCCAGAAATTATGGTTGCAAACGAGAGCGCTTTTGAAGAGGGGATCGCTCCATATTATACCAACTCGTCCCATGTCCCAGTCGACTATACTGATGACGCCTTCGAATTGCTCGACCTTCAGGATGATCTCCAGACCAAATACACTGGCGGCACAGTAATCCACTTATTTGTCGGCGAAGAGATCAAGGATACAGAAGCAGTCAAAAATTTCGTCAAAACAGTTTGCGAAAACTATCATCTTCCATACTTTACCATTACGCCAACCTTCTCTATCTGCCCAAATCATGGGTATACCGCTGGCAAGCATATGGTTTGCAAGAAATGTGGTGCTCAGAACGAAGTTTACTCCAGAATTGTCGGATATATCAGACCGATCCAACAATGGAATGCTGGTAAACGCGCTGAGTTTGACGATAGAAATACCTACAAGGTTGACGCCAAATCAAAGATCAAGTCTTTGCAAATTGAGGAAGCACAGTCAGAGAGTCTGTTCGACGAGGTAAGGGGCAAGGTCGCTGATGCGGTCGAAACGGTTGCCGCAGAATTGATCCCTGCTGAGATGGCCAAAACAGAACAAGAAGCTCTTGTATAGTTAAAAGTTTGGAGTTTGGAGTTGGGAATTTCTCCTGACTCCTCGCTCCTGACTCCCTACTTATGAAAATTGCTGGTATTCAAAAGTTAACCCTAGTCGATTTTCCTGGACATGTTGCTGCCACGCTATTCACACAAGGTTGCTCATTCCGGTGCGGGTTTTGTCACAATCCTGAGTTAGTTTTGCCAGAGAAGTTCGAGGGCCTACTCCTGGAGGGGGAGGTCTTCGAATTTCTTGAGGCGAGATATGGTAAATTGACAGGTATCTGTTTGACGGGCGGAGAACCGCTACTTCAGCCAGACGCCGGTAAGTTTATTTCACACATGAAAGCCTTGGGTTTCGACGTCAAGCTTGACACCAATGGCTCTTTTCCTGATCGTCTCGAAAAAATAATTAAAGATGGAGACGTCGATTACATCGCCATGGATATCAAATCTCCTATCTCAAAATACAGCAGGACGGCTGGCGCGAAGATTGAGACTGGGAAGATTAAGAAGAGTATTAAGCTCATTATGGAGAGCGGTATAGATTACGAATTTCGTACCACTGTTTGTCATCCCTACCACGAAGCCGCCGACTTCGAGGAAATTGGCAAATTGATCCAAGGCGCCAAGCGCTATTACATCCAAAATTATCAAGACTCCAAGCGCATAAATGAAGCTATCGAATATTCTGCTTTCACGGACAAAGAGCTCAAAGAAGCAAATAGAATAATGCAGAAATATGTGAGTCACTCAGAGGTGAGGTGACAGGCCGCATGAATTAAAAAAGAACGCGTGGGCGATTGCCTGATGCGTTCTTCGGCGTTAGACGATAATGACGGGGACTTCTTCGATGTTGATCCCGCACAGACTGCAGATTCGCTGCAGCGGCTCCTGGCAGTAGTTGCGTATGGCCGCGACATAGTCGTCGTCCTTTTCCTCCGGTAGACGGATATGGAGGCCGTAAGGCTCGACATGGTCAATCGTCGGGTTCTGGATTACCAGACCGACATCGCCAGTCCACTTGCAGGCCCAAGCGGTCTTCTTGGCGATAACTTCGAGGAGCTGTTCTGCGGCGAGTGCCTTCTGGTCAACGCACTCCGGCATGTAGAGGCGAGTCGGCAGTTTCAGCGTCACTACGACGCCGTCCAGGCTGGTGTAGGAGTGAAAATTAATTCCCGCGACGGTGAAGAGGATTGGGCCACCAGCCTTCTTCATCTTGGAGAAATCAGCCTCGATCTTGCGCTCGGAGAGAAAGTGCTTGACTCGCTCATTGCCGAGAGTGAGCAGGGCGATCCGTCCGCCTTCGGCTTTCAGCTCGAAGATTCCGAAGGGCAGATTGACCATCTCGGCCGTTCTCGACGAAGTCGGTGCATGTGAGCCGCCGAACAAGTTGGCGAGAGTTTCGGCCAAAGTTGATCGATCGTCAGTGCCCAGCTCAATGTGGTGTATCCCAAAAAAGGGATTTGGTACGGTATATTTCACTACAGTCTCCTTTTCCCCAGTGAAAGTGGGGTTTAACACTTTGCTTCTTATACCACATTTTGATAATATTTTCAATTAAAAATAGCCAAGCTCTGGGCTGGCTATTGGGGTCGGCGTTCGCTCTGCCTATGTCGGCAGATTGGGCATGACTTGTTCGTACCCTGTAGGGACCACCACCACTTTCACGCGGCTACCCGTGCTGTTACCGAAATACTGCGGTTGGCAGGCGAGGCTGTCGGCCGCAAGCTGACTGATTTGTGCCCCGAGCACCTGCTCGATTTCTCTCGGGCTAATCTTCGGTCGTAATACCGCCGCATCAATCCAAATTTCCAAGCTTGGCACTTTGGCAGGTGCGGGGTAATAAGTCAAATCCTTGCAGGCCTCGCTGATCTGCGAGGGGTCAGCCGGGGCCAGGTAAATGTCGCTGCCAGCGACCAGCTCCCGGATGGCCCGGAGAAGCGCCGTGTTGTTGGCTTGACGCGGGAACCCCGCGTAGTAAAGAGAACCTATCTTCATAGTTCCCTCCTCGTAACTTCGCATATATTACCACAAAATATAGTATTTGGCAATGAAATAAAAAGAGACGCGCATTTGCGGTCTCTATCGGATAATGGGATATTGTCCGTCTTCGACAACGGTGTCATCCATATGGATTGACATTTGTGCTCGTGCTACGCCCAACGGCAAGGCGACGTTCAGAAATTCTGCGTAATCATGCTGACAGGTGTCTCCACATTTTCGGCACTTGAATTTGCCGTCATGCCAGTCGCGGATGAGGATGCAACCGCTGTAGTTGGTTTTTTGGAGAGTCTGGAGCAGAGACGTGATGCCACTCCGACCATTGCGACTGGTATAACCCCAATCGATGATTACCAGATCTGTCGGTTGTTGGATCTCAAACGATGGCTGGATCTCCGGGAACAAAGTGTTAGAACGGACTGCTGTTGTGGCAGCCTGGCTTAGATAGATATCGGCCATCGTTTGGAGGTGAATCTTTGCAGTATCGAAGCTGGCGAACAAAGAGGGCACGAAGCCAGTTTTGTACTCCAATCGATCAGCAACTACCTGACCAGCCGGGTGGTCTGTGACTATGAGGACTCGCTCAGTGCGTGAGCATCTGGCAATTTCCTCAAAGATCAAGCAAGGCAAGGTTACTATGATCCATAGTACCTCGAGAAATTTCTTCATTTCACGGCCTCCAGTTTCGAAGAAAGATATCGACACCATACAACAAATTTAAGTTCCAGACAAGAGAAAGTTGACTTGATTCCTCGAAATAGTCTAATCTTATGATATTAAATTTAGGAGTAGAAGTGAAAATATCAGACGCAATTTATGGAAATTTTGAGATTACAGAGCCGGTTATTCTAGAACTCCTCGAGTGTCCTTCCATATCTAGAATCAAAAAAGTCTCTCAATATGGCATCCCTGACGAATATTACGAGCTAATTAACTTTAGCCGCTTCGAGCACTCTCTCGGGGTTATGTTGCTCCTCCGGAAGCTCAATGCTCCCCTTGAAGAGCAGATCGCTGGGCTACTCCATGACGTTTCTCATTTTGCCTTCTCCCATATCGCAGACTGGGTTTTTGCTGATGGCGGAACGCATGGTAGCGTCGAGGATTTTCATGATCGTGGTCACGAAGTGTTTATTGAAAATACCGAGTTACCCGCTTTGCTTAAGCGTCATGGATTTGACATCAATAAAATTTGTGACGAAAGCAATTTTCCCCTTCTCAACAATGAAATACCCGATGTATGCGCTGATCGTTTCGATTATGCTGTCCAAGAGATTTACAGATTTTTGGAGCCGAAGTCGACAGCGAAGTGCGTCGCCAGCGTGGTCAATCACAACAATTCTATTGTGTTTAAGGATCAGAAAAGTGCACTCAGATTCGCCAAATTATTTTTGAGACTACAGAAGGAGCATTGGGGACACTCAAACACTACTGCCCGATATAGCTATTTCTCAAGCGCCCTGAAACGTGCTCTCAAATTAAATATCATAGTCAAAGAAGATTTTTATCTTACCGATGATCACATCATGGCCAGAATTCTTAACGCCCATGATCCTGAGATTGATAATATTTTGAGTTTGCTCAGAGACAAGAAATTCTATCAAAACCTGAAAAAATCAGGCCAAATAATTCACAAGAAATTTCGATATGTTGATCCGCTATTTTTGTCCGACAATAACACCCTCCGCTTATCTGAAGTTGATTCTGAATTCAAGGAAATCATCGAAGAAGCTAGAGTAGAGAACTCCAAGGGAATAATGATCTAAATATTATGCCAATAAATATTCCAAACGATCTTCCTGCAGTCAAAATCCTCCAAAATGAGAATATTTTCGTGATGCAAAAAGAGAGGGCAGAGCATCAGGATGTCCGGCCACTCCGTATTGCAATATTGAATCTAATGCCAGAAAAAATCAAAACTGAGACCCAGCTTTTGCGCCTTTTAGGCAATTCTCCAATCCAAATTGAGGTAACTTTGCTTCATCCAGAATCTCACAAATCGAAAAACACTGCCTCGGATCACCTCAAAACTTTCTATAAATATTTCGGCGAGGTCAAGGATCAAAAATTTGATGGCATGATTATTACCGGCGCCCCAGTAGAGCAGTTTCAATTCGAAGAAGTGGATTATTGGCCAGAGTTAGTAGAGATCATGGATTGGGCAACGAAAAACGTCTTTTCGACATTTTGCATCTGTTGGGGTGCCCAAGCTGGCCTCTATCATTATTATGGAGTCCCAAAACATTCACTGGACAAGAAAAAATTTGGTGTATTCCCGCACCATCTTTGCCAAAATTACAACAAGCTGCTTCGTGGTTTCGACGACGAGTTTTTCATCCCGCAATCACGCCATACTGAGATATTGCGAAAAGATATCGAGAAGGAGGCAGAGTTGGAGATATTGGCAGAATCGGACCAGTCGGGGATATATTTGGTTGCCAGCAAAGACGGAAGACGCATTTTTGCTACAGGGCACCTAGAGTATGACTGGCACACGCTGAAAGATGAGTACGAGAGAGACGTCGCGAAGGGCCTCAAGATTGATCTTCCAGTCAACTATTTTCCCGATGATAACCCTTCGGGTCACCCGGTGGTCCGATGGCGGGGCCATGCACATCTACTTTTTTCGAATTGGCTCAACTATTACGTATAACAAGAAACCCCATACGATATTGAGAAAATAAAATAGAGGTCGCCAAGTAAAAGAGCGGGGAATGGATCCCCGCGAGGGCGTCAGACTTGTTCAAGCCTGATTCGGTAATTTGTACTGCCGATCTCGAGAGAGATCTCGTCGATTATAGGTTCGCCTGATATGCCCTGGCGAAAAGTTCTCCCGACGGGAACGTTGGTGATTG
>CAZGJE010000006.1:6502-19068 GCA_964526355.1 uncultured Candidatus Saccharibacteria bacterium | reverse complement strand
GCGAAAGCCGCCTTGCTCGCTTTCGATGAAGGGGCCCGATATACCGACAACTGCCCCCTGAATTTGGCAGCCAGACATTCGTTCAGCTTCAAGAATAGAGCTAGTAATCGCAGAAACTGTCTCTTCGATGTCAACAATTACACCTTTTCTGATACCCTGATTCGCGCTTTCGCCAAGCCCTATAATATCAATATTACCATCCTCGAATTTACCGACGCAGGTAATAACCTTAGTACTTCCAATATCTATGCCGACCGATATATTGCTTTCGCGCACAGGACCCTCCAAATAATAACTATTCTATATCCAGTTTAATATAAATGCACTTGCCTTGCAACCCTATAAAAGTCTCTTTAAGTATGGCAAAAAGATCAGTATTCCTACACCGAATGCAATTGTTGCGCTAATAAGAACTGCTCCTGCCATCGCGTCTTTTGCTGCCTTGATTAAGCGATGGTTCTCGGGATGGCAGACGTCAAAGACCTTCTCGATTGCAGTATTGATGATCTCAATTGCAAAGACGAGAATCACGGCCATAAATAGAATGGCGCATTCAACTCGTGAGACCTCTAGTATATAAGCTAAGACGCCAACTGTTATTGTAATCACTGCATGTACTCTGGCGTTTTGTTCTGATTTCAAAAGAAAAGATACCCCTCGAATTGCGTGATCAAAACTGTCGAACAGTCTTTTGATACTAAATGGTTTGTATTTCGTTGGTTGCGCCACCGCTTCTCTTCGGCTGATAGTCATATCGTCTTGGCAACATTCCGGTTTTTCAGTATTCTCCATTGTCCCTCCTATAAATTACAATCAATAATCGCAGCTTTTTCTTCCCATGCGGCTGTATCAATCTCATGGTCATAGCCGATTAAATGCAGTAAGCCGTGCTTTATGGCGTCCGAAATGGTCTCTTCCTTTTCCTTGACCATGTCAGGCGAGACAACAATTGAGCCGAGAAAATTCAATTTTGAATTATCAGGGTTTGCCTGAGGAAAAGAGAGAACATCGGTTGGATGATTTATGCCTCGATGTTGATTGTTCAACTTATGAATAAAATCGTTATTTACAAAAATCAGTTCGACTAGATAATTGCGTATATCTAGTTTTGAGAGATCAGAGTTAACAAGATGAGTGATATTATCGATATCAATTGTATCTGCATACTGAGCATCAACATTTATATCTACGACCGATTTCATAGTTATATCCTAAGTATTCGCTGGTGATAAATTGAATTGAGGGTTTCCAGGAGAGACTCTTTGATTAGTTTTATTTCGTGATCACTTAGTCCAGAATGTTTTAATTGTCTGTCCTTTGTTTTGTCTAGGAAAGTAGACTCTACAATCTCGCGAAATAGCTCCTCGGTAAGATATGGGACAGATCTAGTCGCTGCTTCGACTGAATCTGATAACATCAGAATAGCTGATTCTTTCGAAGAAGGAATGGGGCCTTCGTATTTAAAATCTGTTCGTTTTACTTTAAGTTTTCGTTCCTTGGCCATTTCATAAAAGAATAATACTGAGGTGGTGCCGTGGTGTTCTGTTATGATTTTGATAATTTCTTCCGGCAAATGATTTTCCTCACCTAACACCACTCCGTTTTTGACATGGGCGATGATCCTCTTCGCTTGAGATTTAATATTGTCAGCATCATATTCCTTCGGGATTTCTTCGCCTGACTGGTTTTCGATGTATAATGTTGGGTCTTCAAGCTTCCCTAAATCATGATAATAGGCCGCAACTCTGGTCAGTAGCGCATCCGCGCCAATTGTTTTGGCCGCTTTTTGGGCCAAGATAGATACATTGATGACGTGATGAAAGGTCCCTGGTGCCTCGTATGACATCCGAAGCATCAATGGATGGGACAAGCTTTCGAATCTGACCAGCCGATGATTCTTGGCTATACTTTCGGCAAGGATCGGATCAATCATCGTGAGTATACTCAAATTGAGAGCAACTGAGACTAGCGCGCCCAGAATAACGGCGAAGACAAGGAAGAATCCACCGACAGAGTAGAAGTTTGATACTAACAAAATTAAACCCATAATTATTGCGGTGGCAATTGTGAGAATAATTGGGAAAACTACCAAAATTTTTGGTGATCCCTGTTTCATTTTATTTGTTCAAAAGCTCTTTGACGATTTTTGAAATCAAGCCACCATCGGCCTGGCCATTGGTATTTTTGATAACTGCGCCCATGGCTCGTCCCATATCTTTCATCTCTGTGATGTCAAGATCTTGCAACGTTTTCGCAGCTATTTCGCGAATAGCGGCCTCTGTCATTTCAGCGGGCAAATATAACTCAATAATTGTTGATTCTGCTAGTTCTTTTTCGGCGGTTTCTGGTCGGCCAGCTTCTGTGTATTCCTTGGCTGAATCTAGCCTCTGTTTGACTTCTTTTCTAAGTACCTTGATAATTTCTTCCTCTGTAAGATCGTCCTTTTTCTCAATTGATTTGTTCTTGATAGCGCTCTTGAGCAACCGCAAAACAGACGATTTTAACTCGTCGTGTGCCTTGTAGGCTGTGAGAAAATCAGTGTCGATCTGCTGAATCAAACTCATATTACCAACCGCGTTTAAGCTTATTAATTTCACTTCTTCGGACAGCAAGTTTTCGCTTCATGCCACGATTTAGATCCTTTTCAAAAAAGCGTCGGCCTTTGGCCACAGTCAAAACACCGCTCTGCTGAACTTCGCGGTTGAATCTGCGGACTAAAATATCAATACGTTCCTCTCCTTTGCGTTTGACCTCGATCAAGAGTAATCACCACCTTCCGAATGTGTTCTGCCTCATGACAGAACGGTTATATGGCTCATATTATATCGGAAAAATCCAAAAATCGCAAGGCGCAAAGAGCTTAACAAATGTCTCCCAGTTTTTCTCCTCCCAGAAGGTGGAAATGGAGATGCGGGACGGCTTGACCGGCATCAGGGCCAGTATTTGAAACTATACGAAAGCCAGACTTGTCGATGTCCAGATCTTGGGCAATTTTGCCTGCCGTAATCATAATATCGCTGCATATACCTGCATTCTCCCCGTTCAGCGACCCAATCGAATCGATATGACCCTTCGGGATAATCACAATGTGCGTCGGGGCCTTGGGCGCAATATCCCTGAACGCAATGATGTTATCGTTTTCGAAAACGACAGTTGAACTGATTTCATGATTTGCAATCTTGCAAAATATACAATCCGTCATAAGAGCTCCTTGCTTAATGATATTAGCCAATTTCGCAAGCTAAAAGTTTGCTTTCTGAATCTTCGACGCCTCACCATATTCGTCTCGCCAATGACCTTCGGCCACTCTTGTTTGAGCCAGAGTTTTTGCGCCTTTAGCTGATCTCCCAATCCTCTATTCTTGAGCTCTATGTCAACAATGCCGCCGTGATGCGGGTGTCTAGAATACTTTGGATGAGGCGAGGCAAAGCCATGAGCATAATGGCACAATTCATGGGCAATCGTGCTTGTCACAATGTATTCTGGAACATTTTCGTCTCGAAAATAGCCAGTAATAGTGATTATTGTGAGTGAGTTTTTATCTCGTGGGGCAACTTGTCGGATACTGCCCAATCTTCTTTTGGCATTGCGCCCGAAGACAATACTTACATCATTCAAACGCTCCAAATCGGCAAAATATTTTTGCCAAGTATTGTTTAGCAGGCCTATCAGCCATGTGTGTGATCTCATATCCCATATTATCGTTAAAAACAGAAGAATAATCAAATCATGCTTGACATCGCCATACTCTTTGGGTTAATATACACAACTGTTGGATATAGTGAGCTCAATACTATTGACATTGAGCATAAAATGTGCTAACATATCTACATGACTTGGAGGTGAAAGCCCCAAGTTTTTTTAATTAAAATAGGTTTTTGGTGCAAGGCTCTTTTATCTGAATTTAGCGGCCGAAACTCCAGAATATATGATGACTCTTCTTATGAAGAGGGTGCGTGACTTTGCGGGGAGGGTAAAAAATGAATTTATTTCAATTTGGAACAACAAAAGAATCGTACCACTGTTTCCTATGGTGGCTATCACTTTTAGTATGTTTCCTATTGCTTCTACAGATCAAACTGTAGAAGTCAGTTCGAGGGTTCCTGCAATCCAGCTTGATTTGAAGTCTGGCTCGGTACTTTCCTCTCTTAGGATCAATTCAGTTATCACTCCTGGAGAGTCAACTGTCCAGCGCATCGAGAGAGAGCAAGCTGAAGCTTTGGCAAAAGCCAAGGCAGATGCCAAAGAATTAGCCTCAAGAGACACAGTTTCTCGTGAGAGACGTGTTTATTCTGATCCTTCAGACTTCGACACGATTTATCATCGTGCTGAAGCTGCAATCGGCGTGGATTGGAAGCTGCTTAAATCGATCCATATCGCCGAGACTGGCGCTTCTGGTTCTTCTGGAATCGCGAATAAGTCTGGTGCTACTGGACCAATGCAGTTTTTGCCCTCTACATTTAAACGTCATGCTGTCGACGGTAACGGAGACGGCGTACTGGATATTACCAACGTAGAAGATGCAATATTCTCTGCCGCTCAGTATCTCAAGGACTGTGGCTATCCAAATGTAAAAAGCGCTTTGTGGGGGTACAACCCATCGACTAGTTACTTCAATAAAGTAACTCGTATATATAACGGACTTTAATGAAATGGACCCCCTCAAAGGGGTCCATTTTCGTGTCTTGATCCAATTTTATTAAAAGAAATTAAGTTCTCTGCCATTGAGCAAGCGTGCACTTGCCTGGGTTCTTTTCTTCAATTTCTAGAATACGATTGTACTTTGCGGTGCGCTCAGAGCGACATGGCGATCCTGATTTTAGACTTCCACAGCCAGACGCTATTGATAGATCAGCGATGAAATTATCTTCTGTCTCGCCAGAGCGATGTGAAACAACAACCCTAAAGCCAGCATCTTCGGCAATTCTTATTGTTTCAAGCGTTTCGGTCAGGGTGCCAATTTGGTTTGGCTTAATAAGGATGCCGGTAGAGGCATGCTCGGCTATCCCCTTTTTGAGAAGTTCAACATTCGTAGTGTAGATTTCATCACCAATGATCTCTACTTTTTCTCCGACCTGCTGCGTAATATCTTTCCAGCCATTCCAGTCGGCTTGGTCGAGCGGATCTTCGATTGATACGATCGGATATTTATCACACCACATCGTGTAGAACTCTACCAGTTCGTGCGAAATCAAAGATCTATTTTCACGATGCAATTCATAAAAGCCTTCCTTCGAAAAGAACCTACTGCCAGCTGGGTCAAGGGCGATAAAAACGTTTTCGCCCGCTTCAAAACCGGCTTCACTTATAGCGAGCATCAGGAGCTCCATAGCTTGTTCGTTTGAGAAAAGTGAGGGGGCGTAACCGCCTTCGTCCCCGACTAACGGCTGATAATTTCTGTCCTCGAGAATCTTACCGAGCGCATGGAAGATCTCAGTCCCGACTCTCAGGGATTCCTTGAAAGTTGGGAACTTTGTTGGCACAATCATAAACTCTTGAAAATCTGTCGAGCCAAGAGCGTGTTTGCCACCGTTTAGGATATTCATCAGAGGTATGGGAAGACTCAGGGTATCTAACTTACGATCCATCAATGACGCTAGATACATATACAATGGCATCTTTTGACTCTTTGCTGTTGCTTTGGCAGCCGCAAGTGAGACTGAGAGAATCGCGTTTGCGCCAAGGCGTGATTTGTTCTTGGTGCCATCCAATTCAATCATTCTCTGGTCAATTACAGACAAATTGGAGGTGTCCGCTCCGATCAGAGCAGATCTAATTTCGCCATTTACGTTGCCAACGGCTTTTAGCACACCTTTACCGCTGAACCGCGCGATATCATCGTCACGGAGTTCTAGGCACTCTGAGGCACTCTTGGAGGCTCCTGAGGGCACATAGCCGAGTGCGAAGGTACCGTCATCTAATAAAATCTCGCAAGCTACAGTGGGCCAGCCTCGTGAATCTAGGATTTCTCGCGCGTGAATGTCAGATATTTTTGCCATTTTCCCTCCAGAAAAAATTGTGTAAAAAGATATTTAATATTTAGCTATTCCACTGTCAGACTTTGACCTGTTTCAGCATTCAAAACACTTATCCAGGTCTGCCCTCTGTCAAAAATAACTTCGCTGCCAGCGGCATCGTAAAATATTTCACGCTCAGTCTTCGAATTCTTCTTCCAGGTCCCGATGATTTCTTTGCCATCAATGAAGATATGAGCGGCCCCGGAACCGACGTTTGTCATATCATAGCCAGCTTCGTTGATGCGCGTTGTTGTAGCTTTTCTCTTCACAGTCATAACGATCACATTCTTTGGTGTGATTTGATCTTTGCTTACTCGATCAACATGAGCGACGCCAGCAAGATAGCGCTTATACGAATTAGTTGTTTTATCATACTCAAACACTACCTTATACGAGGCACTCGAAAAGTCGACGGTAACTTTTTGCTTTTCTGGCAGGGCCAATCTATCTGCCCCTGCAGGATCATCTTTAAATTTGTAAACCGTAAAGTTATTTGCTGATGGATAGCCAAGAGCTGCTGCCTTCTCCCAGAGTTTGGCCGTGGAAGTAAATGCTGTGTGTTCGCTCGCAACTCCGCTCCCCTCTCTCCAGTATGGCGCAGAGTAGGCGAATTGGTCCAAATCATAAACTTTATCAGCCTGGATTTTATCGAGTGCGTCGATATTTCCACCAACATGACCAAGATAGGCATTGTAGCCAAGCGCCCAATCGACGAAATATGTTCGTGCAGATCTTACTGGACCGACCTTTTCTGCTTGGTTCGTGCCGAATACTGCTAGGTTGCGAGTTATGCCGCCTTCTGCAATCGCTTCATATACAATACTAGCATTGGTCAAGCCCGCCTGCGGGCGAGCATCTGGATGATTCTCAACCACGATAGCCAACGGGTGGCGCAGGCTTGAGTCATGGTCTGTCATCACGCCGTCGAGGACCCCGGGATATTTGACGGTTTCTACCGGCTGGACCACTGGCTGTTCTGTCTCAACTTTTTTGTTCTCTTGCGCTGGCTTGTCTCGAAGCATCAGGAACAGCCCGAGGCCGACTAAAATCAATATTACTAGCACGATGCCTACGATTATCGAAAGTTTTTTGTGTGTCTTGATGAAATCTACCGATTTTGTCCAGAAGAACCTTTTTTCATAATTTTTGATTAGCTCGTCCATGTAGTCCTACTTTTTTATTTTTTGAAGATATGAGAAGCACGATAGAGCTGCTTTGGCCCCTTCGCCTGCAGCTATAACAATCTGTTTGTATGGGGAGTTTGTGACATCTCCTGCAGCAAACAACCCGGGGACCGAGGTGGTTTGTGCGGAATCGCAGACGATTTGTCCTTTTTCATCTATTTTGACGATGTTCTCAAATAATTTGCGATCAACGACGTAACCTATTTCGATAAGAATGCCGTCGCTTTCAATCTGTTTGCCATTATTGAGCTTTATTGACTCTACCTTGCTCTCACCAACAATTTCGGCAACCTGTACGTTGTCAATGATTTCTACGTTTTTCAGTGCTGAAAGCTTATCCATTAAGGCTTCTTCAGCCTTAAACACTTCTCTTTTCGAGAGAATATTCACCTGTTTGGCGAAAGCAGCAGCGGTAATTGCTGCGCTAACGGCAGAGTTGCCATCGCCAACAATTGAGAGAACCTTGCCCTTAAAAAACGGAGCGTCACATGTTGCGCAATACGAAACTCCATGACCCTTCAGTTTTTCTTCGCCTGGCACACCCAATTCACGAGGTTTTTTGCCTAGAGCAAGTATCAGAGTCTTGCCGTGTACTTCTTTGGTTGAGGTTTGCACGATAAACAGATCGTCTTTCTTTTCAATCGATTTTGCCTCACCAAAAACAAATTCAACACCAAAATTTTTGGATTGATCGAATATCTTCTTGGCCAAATCGGCGCCAGTAATCAATCCAAGGCCCGGATAGTTCTCTATCTCGCTTGTTTTAGTGATTTGCCCGCCGATGTCGAGTGAGATCACTGCGGTCTTGAGCCCTCGCCGCGCAGTATACATGCCAGCAGAAAGTCCGGCTGGTCCGCCACCAATAATTACAACATCATACATAAAAAATTTCCATTTAATGAATCAGGATAATACTATTACAATTTTATCCCTTGTGCAACCAAAACATGTTTGTTTCGATTCTAACAAATAAGAACTTCAAGACCATCCAGATGACTTCGCCTATGTGCACTGTGGCTGGCCACGCGCCGGGGATGAATAACACGACAAGAATCAAAAATATCCAGTGGCCATGTTTGAGCAGGCCGATTATCGAGCCTGCCAGAAGCAGTAAGATTAGCAGCGAAATAAAGAATTGCCCTTCTGGTGAGAAGCGCGAGATAAAATTATCGTAAAATTTAAATGAGGCGTATATGGGATCCATATTTTATATTGGCGGAACTCCCTGATGGCCGAAAATTAGTAAGGACACCAAACCGGCGATCAAAATCGCTAGACCGTAAAGAAATATATAAATAATACTTTTGGGGTCTCTCTTCATCACTTCTTGCCAACAACTACTACCAAATTAGTGGTGCTGGTGACAGAATTGTCCATAACTGTGGTGACAGAATAAGTCGGCAGGGCTGCCTTGACTAGGTCTGCCTCAGCTTGTTTGCCATCATGGAAATAGACAATAGTGGTGGCGTAAGTGAACCTTTTTGCATTTGTTGTGCTTGAGACCTTGAAGCCTGCAGTGGTAAGAAGCGAGGTTACTGTGGCTGCTCGTCCGGTGACGCCATTACCATTTAGGACTTTGATCGTAATACTGGCTTTGTCGATAGCGACGGGAACAGGAGTAGCTGGGGCTGTAGTGGTTGGAGTGGTTGGAGCTTGAGTGGTCGGAGTAGTTGTTTGTGTTTCAGTCTGGCTCGTCTCGGAAGTTTGTTCGGTTGGGGTATCGGTTGCTTGTTGTGAAGTTTCTACGCTAACGGTTTCTTTGATAAATAGCTTCTTGATAAAGTCAAAGTTTTGCCAGCCCAGAATCATTAGAAGAATCACGAAGAGAGTCCAGAGAAATTTGATATTTAGAAGCGAAGACTGCTTTTTGGGTATCTCTGGCGAGACTGACTGTGCCGGCTCTTGTGCCGGTTTTGTTTTCTTGACTTCCTTAAAACTTTTTTTATCAAAAAATTCTTCAGCCAATCTATCGTTGCTTTTCTTTTTGCCCTGACCGCTATCCCCTATCTCGCTGGCAGACGATCCTGATTCTGGGGCATCTGACAATGATTCTATATCAAAATCTGCAGCTTTCGCCGCAATACTGGAAATATTTTCTTCTTCGCTCTTCCGTTTTGGTAGGTGCTTGGGCGTGATATCATTTGATATTCCCATTTACCCTCCTTTGGAAATATTATACCAAAATATCATTTAAAATGTCTAACTAAGCATTCACCTCAATAGGCTGAATTTATTCCAATCATCGCCAACCACAAAAACGGTCGATAGGTCAGGATTAAGCTCCGCGATATAGTCGGTTGTTTCCGGTTCAAGACCAAGGCACATAGAGGTCAAGACATCCGCTTCCAGAGGGTTTGTGCTACAAATCGCAAAATTGGTTGGCAAAATATCCTCTATCCCGTTTTTGGCTACGATAGTTCTGTGGCCGTCAATTACGGAGAGCCCAATTTTGTATTTTTCAAATAATTTCACAATCAGTCCTGAATCACTCAGGGATGACCCCTGTGATCTTGCGCCAAATATCTTCTCAAAAATATTATGTTTCTGCGCGATGCGGTGCGGTAAGATATTGCCAAGAGCTCCGATAAGCTTATTGTCAGATATCTTAGGGGCGGCAAGGAGAATAATAAAATCGGATTCGGCCAATATTCCAGGAACCAAAAGCTCTTCGTCATCTGCCCTCAGCGTTATTTGTTCTTCTTCGTTTAGATCACATGCGGCAAAATCATATTGATCTTGAAATTTTAGATATCCCAGATCCTTGAAAAGGTCCAGGGTATTACCTTTTTCGCTCTGCCCAGCTACTGTAACCTGGCTTTTCAAATGCGGGGTAATAAAATTTAATAATGATTCCAATATTGGAGCCTCTATGACCCTCTTGCTTGATTGCCTAGGCACGTCAACCAAAATCACGACACGTGATTTGTTTTTGACGCCTTTGGTAATCTCAGTTTTAATCAGCGAGAGAGATCTCTCAATATTATAGACAGCGTCTTTTGAATGTATGTAGGAAAGCTTTACCATAAAACTATATCGACATATTAAATATTTATTTTAATAACACCTATATTAACAACAAAAACTTGGTGCCCCTCACGACACAAAGTTATTTGTTTTATACTCATATTGTAGCACGTCGTTAAAATCACTAATATACGACTATACGAAACGCCTTATTACCCCTCTTACTTTTCCCTGGATGGTCACTCTGTCGCGCTTGAATAGCATCGGTTTCATTGTCTTATTCGCTGGCTGAAGTCTAATCTTCTCTTTTTCATCATAAAATCTTTTGAGAGTTGCATTGGCATTATCGATTAGAGCTACTACGATCTCGCCATTCCTCGGATTGGCGGTCTGCTCAATGATGACATAATCGCCATCTAATATTCCGTCATCAATCATTGATTCGCCGCGTAACCTAAGTGCGAATGTACGCTTGCAAATCATGTCACGAGGTATATCTATCGTATCGTTTGTCCTAATAGATTCTATTGGGCGTCCAGCGTCAATTACCCCCATCAGAACTACGGAGTGCATTTCGATACCATCGTCAAAGCTCGGAGTGAGCTGGATGGCGCGCGCCTCCATGGCATCCTTTGTCAAATAGCCCTTCTCTTCAAGAATGCTAATATACTCCGCCACAGTACCAGTGGAAGATAGCTCGAAATAATGAGCAATTTCTCGATAACTTGGAGCGTATCCGTTGTCATCGATGAAGTGTCGAATAAATTCGAGAATGTCCTTTTGTTTGCGTGTCAGTGGCTCCATATCAACTCCTTTGTTCGTCTTTTGTTTGGATAATGTAATTATATGTCATACCGAACAAAAATCAAACAAAAGACTGTGGATAATTAATTATTTAGAGCGACCATTACGAAAAACCATTACTGGGACTGCCTATTGACAGATTCCTGTGGCCGGAGTATAACGTTAAGCATGGTGGTTTGCTATAGTTCAGTCCCTAGTCAGTTCACATGAGCGACAACAACTTGTACATGTATTGTGCAGTCTTGATTTTCCTCGTGCTTGCACTTGGACAACAGACACTCCCTTAGGGATACACTTACACGAACAGTTGTTCCATCTCCGGGAAATCTATATCCCAAATGTGATCTTGCAGCGAGATACCCCACAAAGCCTTCCTAAGAGGCATCATATTGTCAGCTATGACAAACCACCCACCACATTCGCCTCTCCTAGAGGCAAAAAGATCAGGGACCCAGCACTATGCTTGGGTCCTTTGACTTTGTAGCGGCACATTTAGTCTTGACAAAAACACAAAAATAGTTTAATGTGTATAGGCCCAGGGAGCTGCTCGCTGTCTTGCGGGGGAATGTTGATGACCCGAGTCTTGACTTGGGGAAGCTGGACTCTGTTGGAGTCAACAATCTTTCGCTTCCACGCGTGTAGCAAAAAGGTAGCCTGTTGAAGCCGCCAGGTTTCAACAAGTGCCGATTGGGGGTGTGGACTTTGTGTCCACACCCCCTTTTGCTTTTTTAGAGGATTAGCCCAACACATTCGAGATGATAAGTTTGAGGAAACATATCAACAAGTTGGACTTTTTTTAATTTATGACCATATTTTTCAAACTCGAGCACATCGCGAGCAAATGTTGCGGGGTCACAAGAAACATATACAAGTCGGGAGTTAGGTGTCTGGAGTTGGGGGTTAGGAGTTAGGAGCTTGGAGATTGAATTAATTAGATCTTTAGTCAATCCTGCGCGTGGCGGGTCAACGATGATGAGATCAAATATATTATCAAATAATTCTGGCTGATCGTCTTTGTTTAAATCAGATAACCTCAACTCAATATTTGGGACTTTGTTAATTCTTGCATTGGCCTTAGCATCATTTACCGCTTGTCGATTGAGCTCAACACCGACAACCTTCTTGGCAAGCGTCGAGAGATAGATTCCGATGGTTCCAGTACCGCAAAAGAGGTCCAAGACGCTCTCCCCTATTTTGACATCAGCAAATTTCTTGACTAAGTCATAGAGAGCTTTGACATTAGCTCCATTGGTCTGGAAAAATGATTCTGGCGAAATTGTGAATGTGTACTTGCCAATCTTTTCAGCAATAGAACTTGCGCCCGATAGCAGACTTCTACGAATGTGCCGGTCTACTTCATAGCAGTGATAAACCGATTTTATATTCGGGATTTGTGACAGTTTTTCTTTTAACTCAGCCGTACCCTCCAACTGTCTTGAATTGGTAAAAATCTCTACCATGTGTTCATCGGTTTGCTTGCCTTCGCGAAGTCTGAGGGATTTTAAATTTAATACATTATTCTCATTCGCCCAAACAACGACAGCATCCATGATTTGTACGGCAGTTGCCGATTGAAGTAGACAAGTTTTGATTGGGA
>CAZGJE010000006.1:0-6492 GCA_964526355.1 uncultured Candidatus Saccharibacteria bacterium | reverse complement strand
GATAGTCCGTTTATAATCAAGATAGTCGTACATCGCAAGCGATATTCTTCCATCAACTTCAAAAAATTGGAAAGAGATCGTATTGCGATAAAAAAACTGGCTAGAGCTCGGGATAATCGGCAGAACTTCCGACTCGACCTTCTGACGCCCCAATGTTTCTTCGAAGTATTCTTGTTTGAATTTGAGTTGATCGTCATATCCGATATTTTGGAAATCGCAGCCACCACACTCAGAAAAATGTGGGCATTTGGGCTCAATTCTGATTTTCGAGGGTTCAATAACTCTGACTACTTTTGCTTCGGCATATTTCTTTTTGTCTTTGATAATTTCAACGTCCAATAAATCCCCGGGTACTGACTTCTTCACGAAAATGGCTCGGCCATTTTCATCGTGACCGAGACCAAATCCTTCGTAGATCAACTTTTCGATTTTCACTATCATGGACAACTATTTCTCGCATTCACATTTGATCAGACGGTCTTTGACCGCTTCGACTAAGTCCTTGGCCTGATAAACCTCCTGAGATGACCCTTCTAGGTCACGAAGAATAATTTCATCCTTTACGGCCTCCTGCTGCCCGATCATAATCGCGTATTTTGCCCCGAGCTTACTTGCCGATCTCATTTGTTGTCGCAGACCGTCATTTGAAGGGACAAAGAAAACATTGATGTCATTGTCTGATAGCGCATCATAGATCTTTTTGGAAACTTCTTTCGCTTTTTCTCCAAGTTGTAGGATGCAAACCTCTACACCTCGAGTTTTAGCTGGCTTAATCCCCTGCTCTTTCATCAGTGCGATTATTCGCTCGATACCAAATGAATAGCCAACAGCTGGAGTTTTGGCGCCGCCCAGAAGCTCAGTCAGACCATTATACCGGCCGCCACCAACAATCGTCCCCTGTCTCGCCTTGTCATCCTGGGATACAATCTCAAAGACAGTGTTCGTATAATAGTCTAGACCGCGAACCAGGGTAGGAGCGAGATCATATTTTATCTCGAAGTAATCGAGTAATTCTAAAGTCTGTTGAAAGTGTTTCTTACACTCAGGGCACAGGCTATCGAGCATGATTGGAGCGTTTTTTGCTATCTCTTGGCAACTTTCGGATTTGCAATCAAGAAGACGGAGAGGATTCGTCTCATATCTGTTTTGACAATCAGGACAGGTCTTATCAAGCTGTTCTTTATAATACTTCTTCAATTTGGCCAAATATTTCGGACGGCATTTTGGGCAACCAATCGAATTAGTATTAACAACGAGATTTTTCAAGCCAAGACGAGTCAGTATCTCCCAAGCCGACATAATGGCAAGATAATCAGACTCGGCGCTTTCGTCCCCAAATATTTCCACTCCGCCCTGATAAAACTCACGAAATCGCCCTTTTTGAGGTCTTTCATGGCGGAACATAGCGCCAAGATAATAGAGGCGAACTGGCTGAGGCCAGCTACTCATGCCATTTTGGATGTAAGAGCGGACAGCGCCTGCGGTGCCCTCGGGCCGGAGACAAAGTTTGAGCGCATCGTCATCGTTCTTAGATTCGAGCGTAAACATCTCTTTTTGAACGATATCAGTTTGCTCGCCAATGCTCTTTTTGTAGATCTCTGAATTCTCAAAATGAGGAAGATCAATTCGGCCAAAGCCCAAACCAGAAAGCGTTTTCTCAGTAACTGCACGAATGGTCTGCCAGTAGGGTTGCTCATCTGGAAGGATATCCTTGGTGCCTCTTGGAGTTTGAAAATTTAACTTTGACATCTTTGTTTCCTATTAGCTAATCTTGCCTCATGTTAGCAAGACCATAATCAAAAATCAAATGTGATGAGGGTGACGCTATAGCTCTATAATTCGGTTTGGATCAACGTTCGCCAGCCGCTTACAGTTTTGGCGATGGACCTTTAGGACATGTTCACGTCCAATATAACCGACTATTCTGTCTGAAGGTTTTGGTTTACAACAATTGGCATATTCGTATCGTAACCCGACGAGGTTTTTGGGCTCTATGCTGGTTGCTAGGATTGTCTTTTTCTTTTTTTGCTCCGTAGTAACGAGATCAGGATTTATAGCTTTGGCCAATCGGACGGCTTTGAGGCCATTTTCGCCGACTGCTATGAGGGCTTGTTTGATCGATTTATATGGCAATCTCTGGTCTTTGAGTTGATCATTTTCAGATACTTCTTTCTTGAGCCCAAATTTTTTGTAAATTTCTTGCAGTCTTCGAATCCCCCTTGAGAGCAGACTCTGTTCCTCCCTCTTTCGCAAATATGCCCTGATATGCTGTTTGGCTTGCGAGGTAATTGCGATGCGCAGCCATTCCCTCTTGGGAATACTATTCTTATTGACCAATAGCTCTAGAGTATCGCCAGTTTGAAGAGGCGTGTTGATCGATATCAACCGACCATTTACACGCGCTCCCGAAAGATGATCACCCAGATCAGAGTGAATTCTATAAGCAAAATCTATCGCAATAGCGCCTTTTGGCAGCCTGACGATATCGCCCTTCGGTGTAAAGACAAAAATTTGATCGGCAAAAAGTTGGTCTTTCAATTCGGTTAGGAATGCACCATTATCATTTATTTCCTTTAGTTTGACTAATTCTTTGGCCCAGCCGAGCTGAATTGACTTGGATGAGCTGCCATGAGCTGACTCTTTGTAGCCCCAATGCGAAGTAAGCGGGCCATACTCGGCCAACTCGTGCATCTCTCGTGTCCTGATTTGAACCTCAAAAACATCACCGCTCTGGCTTTTGACGGTAGTATGAATAGACTGATAACCGTTGCTTTTGGGTTTAGCGATATAGTCATTGATCTGATTGGGCACAGGCTCATAGAGCGAATGCACGAGTCCAAGTGCTTGATAGCACTCCCCCAGGGTTTTAACGATTAGGCGCATCGCGACAATATCATAAACAGTTTTTAGACTGCCCCGGCGCTGAATTTTCTTGTACAAACTGTATTGGCCCTTGGTCCGGCCTGAAATGCTGATTAATTGTATACCTTCCTTCTCCAAGTTGTGTTTAACTTCAGGGATAAGTTTGGTGATAGCTTTTTCGGGATTTTGATAAATCAAGGCTGCTTCTTCCATGAATTTGGCGTACTCTTTGGGATAGGCGTATGGGAAGGCGGTATCCTCAAGCATTGTCTTGATTTTTCCCATACCAATTCGCTCTGCAATTGGAGCAAAAATCTCTATAGTTTCTCTGGCGTAAAACTTTTGCTTCTCGGGTTTAAGATGGCGTACTGTCTTGATATTATCGAGGCGATCGTAGAGTTTTACAATAATCGCACCAGGATTGGATGTGAGCGCAAATATTATTTTGCGATAGTTGTCCGCTTGTTCTAGAAATCTCTCGTCGTCGTTGAATATCTTCGATTTGTCATTCAGCTTGACCTTTGATACTTTGGTCACTCCAAGCACAATATTACAAACGGTATCGCCAAAAAGCTCGTGAATTTCTTCTTCGGTGCCAGCCGTGTCTTCAAGAACGTCATGGAGAAGACCAGCAATCGCTAGCGACAGATTGTATCCATCTCTCAACAATGCTAGTGCAACTCTTTTTGGGTGCTCGATGTATGGAATGCCTGACAACCTTTTTTGATCTATGTGTCTGTCTTTAGCAAAGTTATAGGCTCGAGTTAGGTCCTGAATTTCCGACACCTTGAAAGAACCCAGAAATGGATTAAATGATTTTGGTAGTGCGTTTGACATATTGCTCCTTACTCTAGATCAATCTGATCATCTTTTAGTAGCAACTTGATAATGTCGTTAATTTGATACCTTTCGGCCAATATGGCATCTGTAATGATATTCTCGATATTTTCCGCAATGTACTTGCGGATTGGTCTAGCACCGTATTGTGGGTTATGGCTCTTCTGCGCGATAAAATCACGGACCTCGGATGGTACTTCTAGTACAAAGCCAGCGGCGTTAAGCCTATTTTTGAGCTCATCTATCTGAAGGTCAACTATAGTTCTTAGGCTTTTGTTGCTGAGAGGGTAAAATATTATGGTCTTATCAAGTCGGTTGATAAACTCTGGACGGAATGTTTTCTCAACTGTCTCAAGAACACTAGACTTTAGGTGGGAATATTGCGAGTCTGCATCTTGCCTTGTGAAGCCGATTGCACTTCCATGCCTCAGAATATCAGTGCCCAGGTTCGAGGTCATGATAATAATGGTATTCTTGAAATCAATCTTTCTGCCCTTCGCGTCAGTCAAAATACCGTCTTCCATAATCTGAAGGAGAATATTGAATACTTCTGGATGCGCTTTTTCGATCTCATCGAAGAGAATCACGAGATACGGATTCTTGCGGACTCTTTCGGTCAATTTCCCACCATCTTCATAACCGATATATCCAGCCGGGGCGCCAATAAGTCGCGCGACATTGTGCTTCTCCATGAACTCGGACATATCTATCCTGAAAAGGTTATCTTCGCTACCGAATACTTCTCTCGCCAAGACTTTGGCTAGCTCTGTTTTGCCCACTCCTGTAGGGCCAAGAAATATAAATGATCCGATCGGTCTGTGTGGGCTACTAATACCGACACGTGACCTCTTGATTGATTGTGATATTTCTTCGATGGCCTCATTTTGGCCAATGACAAATTTCGCCAGAGTTTTGGAGAGATTTTGATATGTTTTCTTCTCTTTTTTGGTCATGGCCACAACCGGCACCCCTGTCCAGTCTGATACAAGTTTGGCGATCTGGTCTTCGTCAACGACTACCTCTGATTTTCTGTCAGTTTTCGCGTCAACCTTTTTGATTTCTAGCTCTATCTTGGCAGCTTCTTCTTTTTGGGCGGCAGCTTTCTCATAATCCTCCTCTGCGATGGCTTTTTCTTTTTTCTTCATTGTCGTAGCTAGGAGTTTCCTAAGTTGTATGATCTTGTTGTCTTCGACCTGTTTGTTTGCGGCAGCTGCACCGGCCTCGTCGATCAGATCTATCGCCTTGTCGGGCAAAGATCGATCATGAATATATCTGTCAGACAGACGAGCGGCAGCCTCGACCGCACCATCAGTAAATCTCACGTGATGATACGTCTCATAGTGGTTTTTGAGTCCCTTCAATATCAAAACAGTCTCCACAACAGTCGGCGACAATACTTGCACTGGCTGAAAACGACGTTCAAATGCAGGGTCCTTCTCTATATGTTTTTTGTACTCATCAAACGTAGTTGAGCCGACCAAGTGAAGTTGACCTTTGGCCAACATAGGTTTGAGCAAATTGGCAGCGTCTATTGAGCCTTCCGTAGAACCAGCGCCTACCATCATATGGATCTCATCAACAAAAAGAATAATATTCCCGCGCTTCTCAATCTCGGCCAATATCTTCTTGATTCGACTCTCAAACTGGCCGCGATACATCGTGCCGGCAAGAATAGACCCCAAGTCCAAAGACATAATTTGACATCCATCAAGCTTTCGCGGGACTTGGTGTCTCACAATGCGCTGCGCCAATCCCTCAACAATGGCAGTCTTGCCAACGCCAGGCTCACCGACAAGAATTGGGTTGTTTTTGGTGCGACGTGAGAGAATTTGAATAATCCGCGCGATTTCTTTCTCCCTACCGATCACAGGATCGAGTTTTCCGTCTTTTGCCATCTTGGTCAAATTATTGGCATATTGGTCTAGAGCGCTTTCCTTCTTGTTTTGAGACGTACCTGTCTGCATGAAGGGCATCGGCCCAGAGTTCATGAAGCCGTCCTCCATATTATCCTGCATCATATTCTCAACCGGTATTTGGGCCATCGGCAGATCGTCTTGACTGAATGATTTGGTGATTCCTCTAAATATAGTTTCGATCTGCTTCTTGATCTTCTTGGGGTCTACGCCGATACGTTCTATGATCAGGTAAGAGTTAAAACTCTTGTTGGAGATCAGAGAAAGCAATAAATGCTCCGAGCCGATAGTGGCATGGTTATACTTCGCTGCATACTGAACAGCTAGTTGAATCGATTTTTTGGCATCTTCAGTAATGACATACAGCGCCCCTTTGTTGTGGTCAATCAGCGAAGCAATCAAATCTATCTTGTCCGCGGTAATATCAAAAGAAGATAAGATCTCATATGCGAGAGTATCCTGGGTCAATAGAAGAGATAATAATTGGTGTTCAGTGCTCAGGGCTGAGTTTCGGGCCTTGGCGATTCTTTCTGATTCAAGAATTGTTTTCCTGAGATTTGGCGTAAATTTTTTAAATATTTCATTATTCATAGACTACTATCTTGGCTAAATAATTTGAGTGCCTAAAATAATACTATTGAAGAGTAGGTGTAAGGGAGCTCATGTTCGCGAGATCAGGAAGGGATTACTCTTCGTCGACAATCTTCTTGGCTTTTGGAGATTTCTTCTTGACTGGTTTTTTCTTTTCCACTACTGGTGCCGCCTCTGCGACGCTACCTTCAGCCTCTTCGCCGAGTTCTTCGTTGAATTTGATATCAATGCCCCAGCCTGTGAGTTTGGAGGCTAGGCGAACATTTTGGCCGTTTTTGCCGATTGCAAG
>CAZGJE010000005.1:11830-20851 GCA_964526355.1 uncultured Candidatus Saccharibacteria bacterium | reverse complement strand
AGAAGGTCATCCAGACAAGATGGCTGATCAGATTTCCGATGCAGTTCTTGATGCGTTGCTTGAGAAGGATGATAAATCTAGAGTTGCAGTAGAGACGTTGCTTACAAACGGTGTTGCAGTTGTGGCAGGCGAAGTTACGACCAACGCATATGTCGATATGGCCAAGATCGCACGAAACGTGATCAAAGAGATCGGGTATGACGGTTGTGGTTTCCATCACGCCGCTTCCGGCGTCATGACCGCGATCAAGGAGCAGTCTTCAGATATCGCTCAGGGCGTTGATAGTTTTGAGCAGACAACTGGTGGCAAGATTGTAAAGGAAGACCTAGAGCATCTCGGTGCAGGCGATCAGGGTTTGATGTTCGGATTTGCTTGCGACGAAACACCAGAACTGATGCCGCTCCCAATCACCTTGGCGCACAGACTTTGCCAGCGTTTGGCTGAAGTTCGGAAGAGCAATATTGTCAAAGGTCTCTATCCTGATGGTAAATCTCAGGTCACAGTCGAGTATGAAAATAATAAACCAGCCCGGATTCATACAGTATTAATTGCTGCACAACATGCTGAGAGTAAAGATCAAAAGACATTGAGAAAAGAAATTACTGAGAATGTTATTACTCCAGTGCTCAAAGAATATGGTTTTGAGATTGACCAAGCGACCAAGATTTATGTCAATACGACAGGCAAGTTTGTGATCGGAGGTCCTGAGGGTGATACGGGTTTGACCGGCCGCAAAATTATCGTTGACACTTACGGCGGATATGCTCGACATGGCGGAGGCGCTTTCTCAGGCAAAGATCCATCCAAAGTCGACCGATCTGGCGCCTATGCCGCTCGTTGGGTCGCTAAGAGCGTCGTGGCTTCAGGACTGGCTGCCAAATGCGAAATCCAGCTCGCCTATGCTATCGGCAAGCCAGAACCATTGTCCGTTTACGTCAATACTTCTGGCACAGGTACAATTTCAGACGAAGCGATTGCTGAAAAAATTTCCAAGAATTTCGATCTTCGCCCAGGTATGATTATCAAAGAGCTGAAGCTTCGCCGACCGCTCTATCGCCAGTGTGCTGCTTACGGTCATTTCGGCCGTCCAGACTTGAACCTACCGTGGGAAAAAGCTAAAAAGATAAAATAATGACTAACCTAGTAATTGCAGGGACAATTGGCTTGGATAATATTGAAACTCCTTTTGGCAAAGTCGAGCGCACCCTCGGTGGTAGCGGAACTTTTGCAGCCACAGCCGCTTCTTATTTTACAGATTCAGCTCTAGTCAGTATTGCTGGTCTCGATTTCCCTGATCAATATTACAAGTTTCTGGAGAGTCGGAAGATCGATCTCTCTGGAGTAGAGAAAAAGGGAGAGACTTTCGCCTGGTCTGGCTTCTATGAGTTCGATATGAATGAAGCTAAAACCAAGGAGACAAAACTCAATTCGCTTGCTTCCTTCGACCCTCGACTGCCAGACTCTTACAAAGATGCCGCCTTCCTATTTCTTGCCAACATTGATCCGACGGTTCAGCTCAGCATCTTGAAACAGATGAGAGGCAAGCCATTCGTCGTAGCCGACACCATGAATTACTGGATAGGGAGCAAGAAGTCAGAGCTCCTGGGAGTGATTAAAAAGGTTAATCTAATCGTGCTTAATGAGGGAGAAGCGAGACAATTATTCAACGAGCCAAATTTAATTAAAGCCGGTAAGAAACTTTTGGAATTAGGACCTGAATACGCTGTTATCAAAAAGGGCGAGCATGGTGCGCTTCTTTTCTCTCTCGAAGGCTATTTCTCCGCTCCTGGCTATCCACTCGAAGAGCTGAAAGATCCTACCGGTTGTGGCGATTCATTCGCAGGGGGTCTAATCGGCTATCTGGCCAAGACAAGCGACACAACTTTTGATAATATCAAAAAAGCTGTTGTCTACGGTTCGGCCGTAGCCTCGTGTTGCGCTGAAGATTTTAGCATCAGCTACACCAAGAATATTGAATATAAAGATATAAAGGAACGTTATGACGTCTTCAAACAAATCAGAGAATTTTAAGGTTGCCGATATTTCCCTCGCTGACTGGGGTCGCAAGGAAATCAAATTGGCCGAGAAGGAAATGCCCGGCCTTATGTCGACTCGTCGTGAATATGGCCCTGCGAAGCCACTCAAGGGCGCCAGGATCGCTGGTTGTCTTCATATGACAATACAGACAGCCGTTTTGATCGAGACGCTAGTAGAATTGGGCGCAGAGGTTCGTTGGAGCTCCTGCAATATTTTCTCGACTCAGGATCATGCTGCTGCCGCCATCGCCAAAGCTGGTATTCCGGTATTTGCTTGGAAGGGCGAGACCGAGGAAGAATACTGGTGGTGCGTCGAAGAGTCGCTTAAATTTGAAGGTGGCAAGGGCCCCAACATGATATTGGATGATGGTGGCGACCTGACAGTATTAGTTGCCGAGAAGCACCCAGAATTAGTTGAAGATATATTGGGTGTGTCCGAGGAGACTACTACTGGTGTCCATCGACTTTACCAGATGGCCGAGAAAGGAACTCTCAAATTCCGTGCTATCAATGTCAACGATTCGGTGACTAAGTCAAAATTCGACAACAAATATGGATGTCGTGAAAGTTTGGCCGACGGGATCAAACGGGCGACTGATATCATGATTGCTGGTAAGACTGTTGTCGTTGCCGGCTATGGCGATGTCGGAAAGGGCTGTACTCAAAGCATGCGTGGCTTCGGTGCTCGAGTCCTGGTCACCGAAATCGACCCAATCAATGCTCTCCAGGCGGCGATGGAAGGTTTCGAGGTTGTGACGATGGAGGCGGCGGCCAAGATTGGCGACATTTTCGTCACTACCACCGGCTGTTGCGATGTTATTCGAGGAGAACATTTGGCCAACATGAAGTCGGGAGCGATTGTCTGCAATATTGGACATTTCGACTCTGAGATCGACGTCAAATGGCTCGAGACAAATGCAAAAGAAGAAAATATCCAGCCTCAAGTTGACAAATTTACACTCAAAAACGGCAATGACATTATTCTGCTATCTCGTGGCCGTCTGGTCAATCTGGGAAATGCCCATGGTCATCCAAGCTTTGTTATGAGCGCATCGTTTACCAATCAATGTTTGGCTCAAATCGCGCTATACACAGAGACTGACAAATACGAAAAAGGCAAAGTTTATACTTTGTCCAAGGAGCTCGATGAGAAGGTGGCTCGTCTTCATTTGGACCATCTCAACGTCAAACTTACGACTCTGACAGCAGATCAAGCCAAATATCTCGGCCTCAAAAAATCTGGCCCATACAAGCCAGACAATTATCGATACTAGGTTCCAATGTACCAGCAAATGATCTGATCTGATGTGTCATTTGCTGGTTTTGATTATCTTTAGCGGCCAACGGATGATTTTCATAATCATAGATGGCCCAACACCATAGTGCTTTTTCCAGAAATAGTCCTGACTATTGTAATACCACTTCTTTTTTTGTTTGTTGGTCGAGCTTTTTCCTTCTAAATGAATAATTTTTGCGGTTGAGAGAACGGCATTTTTGTATCCTTTATCCGCTAGCCTCTTGCAGAGGTCATCATCCTCAAGATACATGAAGAATTCTTCATCAAATCCCTCAATTTCTTCAAAAAGGGATCTTCTGATCATTAAGGCCGCCCCTGTCACGATTTCTGTGTAAAAAAATTCCTTTTTGGGATCAATTTTCTTATAGTTGTAACGTCTAAATGTCAATCCTGCTAAGCTCTGGAATGCGCCAAAAAAGTTTTTTTGCAGGGTCTTTTCGTCTTCTTGATACAGAAGGCAGGTCAGAGCGCCGATTTCGTGGTGTCCTTGTGCAAAAGTACACATTTTTTGAATCGAGTCGTCGATTATTAGGGTATCAGGATTCAAGAGCAAGAGATATTCTCCCTTTGCTCGTCCAGCCCCAAAGTTATTTCCGCCCCCAAACCCAAGATTTTTATCTAGCCGAAAAGTGCTTACAGTATCACTAATTTTTTCGTAATCGTTAAGATGATTTTCGGTCGATGCATTATCGACAATTATTATCTCAAAGTCAAAATCTGGCCTGAACTCCAAAATTGAGTTCAGACACGCTTTGATCTGGCTGGAGCTATTATAATCAACGATTATTATTGAGAGCTTCATCTCCGTAGCCATTTTCTCTTGTAAGAGCTTAAGAAATTATCAAATGAACTGCGTGGGATCGCATTAGACGCATACGAAATCGCGAAATACAGAGCCATTAGAATAGTTATGTTGAATAGAAAATTAACGTTAAGAGTTCTGACATAGATGCCCAGAGTGACTAACCCGGTAGAAATTAAGATTAATTTGAAGATTCTAACCAGGTCCAGATTGATTGCAACGGACTTTCTGATAGCAAGCCACGAGATAAAAATTAATAATATTTCCGAGATCAGGGTTGCAGAAGCGGCGCCGTTGTAAGAATACCTTGGAATCAGGTATAGGTTCAGCAGGATATTAAAAACCAAAATGAAGGATGAAACGATGATCATCTTTTTTCGAAAATCTCGTGCAATTAATATTTCGCCAAAGATACTACTTATATATACAAAGACCGATGTGACTCCTAGTATCATTAGGGCAGTTTGGCCGCCTAGAAATTGTTCGTTACTCAAAAATAATATTATCTCTCGTGGGAATGTCAGGCAGATGATCGCGACCGCTAGCCCCATAAAGACGAGGTAGGTGATTGCTTGGCCGATTGCTTTTTTGGCTCGCTCATGATCATTTTCTAGCGAGACGGAGAGCAGCGGCTTCAATGAAGAGGAAAGGTAGGACCCAGCGAAAAGAGTGGTTTCTAGCACTCGATAAGCGACAGCGTAGATTCCGACATCAACTGCGCCCTTAAATTTGAAAATTAGAAGTGAATCAACTTTAAAATAAATGTTGTTGACGATAAAAACGAGGCCCAAGGGGAGGGACATCTTCGCTATTTCTATCATTATCTTCTTATCGAAGCGAAAGGATAATGGTAAGTCTGAGCCAGAAAACAGCGCCTTTATTACGAATATCAGGATTGCGTTGATCCCTACCGTTAGGACGATGACATAATACCCGAGATTGTAGTGGACAGTAATTATAATCAAAAGAATTGTAATAATTTTCGAAATCACCTCCGAATACACAACGTTGTGCATCCTGAGCCGATATTGGAAAAGCATGTCGTAAACACTGCTTAGAAGGTTAAAAATTGGGAATAGAGAAGCTGCCACAACTCCGAGTTTTATTTCCTTGCTGTAGTCAGTCAGGAAAACTACTCCGACAGCAAGCAGGGTGATCAGAACAGAGCTAATCAGTCTCAGTGTGAAGGCGTTGGCCAATAGTTTTTTTGAATTCTGGCTGTCCTTCGATATTTCACGAACAATTACATTAAATAGTCCAAAATCAGCGATCACAATCGCAAAGCTCAAGTAAGTGATCACTGTAGTATAGTAGCCGGTACCGCTGGTCCCCAAGTAGTTGGTGATCAGCTTCATCGAGAAAAGCGAGATGGCTAGGACAATTATCCTGCCAACGATCTGGACTATAGTGTTGGCTGCAATTTTGTTGCTCTCTTTATCCATTCTTGCGCAATTTCTTTTTTAACCCAGCGTAGTAAAAATTTAACGACTCATTCATAAATTGGAAAGCCGGTATCTTCTTAGGCTTCAGTTGATCCGTCTCTATTAACTTTACAATCGGCAATATGATATTTTTCCAGTAATATTGTGGCTTCACTCTTTTGATATTATCTTTGATCTCATCATTAAGTTTTTGGTCATTTAGAATATTCTCGATTGCTGATGCAATTTCAGCCGGATTTTCATAGTCAGCTGTAATTCCAAGTTTTTCTTTTTCAATCTGATTGGCAAAGCCGTCGCCCCTAGTTGCAACGATAGGGAGCTCTGCCCAGAGATAGTCGAGAATTCTGGTGCGGAAAGAGAATCTAGTTTCCAAATTTTCAAAATGTGCTGATACCCCAATCTTCGCACGCTTGAGAAAGTTTATCCTCTCCTCATAAGGTGTCCAATCAAAATTGAAGAAAACTACTTTATCGATTAGATCTTTTTCTTTGCAATACTCGACTGCTTTTGCTGCCATTTCCATATCTTTGATCTTTGGATTTGGGTGTTTGACCCCAACAAAGAAGAGTTTGACGTCATCTCTTTTCCTGGCGATTATTTCGAGCGCACGGATCACGGAAATTGGATCAAACCAATTCCAGACACCACCGCCCCAATATATAATGTGGTCACTTTTCTTGATGTTTGGGAACCTTTTCTCCAGCGCTTCTGTGTCATTTGCGGGGCTTAATTTGTCCTGCATACCAAAAGGGGCGATTGAAATATATTTTGAAAAATCAGGTGAATCGGAATATTCTGTCGGTCCGATTAACTTTTGGCCGGACAGGAGGCCGAGGTAATAACTTTTTTGCTCCTCTGAGGAACAGAGCAAATGACTCGCGGCGTGGATTTGCAACATCAGGGAGTAATAATTGAACATAAATGTGGTATTCTTGACGGCGGCAGAGTCATAGCGAGTGTACTCCAAAACCTCGATTACTAGTGGGTCATAGAGATCCGCAATGTAGACGATATTTTCTTTGTTAATTTTACTGAGGAGCGGAGGGCGCAGACTTTGGGCGATTATGTGGCTCACACCGCCCAATTGTTTGCCGATGCTTCCACTGGCCTTTTGTGACTCGTAAGTCTTGATTTCAAAACTATCACTTTTCATATCACAGCTGTCAGGTACAAATAAGACAGTGGGGAAATGAGAAGAAAAAGCTTTTGCCAACTCCCAATAACGAATACCGGGGCCAGCCATGACGCTACCGACTTTGTCGTTTGAGACGAGGGCGATCTTTATCTTATTTTTCATCTTTTTAGTTTAATTTTCTTTACTATCCTCAAAGTAGCAATTGTGGCGCCCAAAAGCAATAAAATTGAGAGTATCGAGATAGAGATCGCCATCCAGTTTACCTTTTCGTACCATTTCTTTGCTGGAATAATCGGAGCATTCTCATCGCTAGTCGTGATCACATTAATTGTTCCACCTAATTTCTGAGAGAGTTCAAAGCGAATAGGATCTGAAACTGGAGTTAATGTTTTATTGTCTTGGCCCTGTATGGTTAGGACGTATGATCCAGCAGGGATCGGAAAATCGATCAGAAATTCAAATCTGCCGTTGGCGTCAGCTTTGACTGACATTAATTTGCCCTCAGGAATCTTGGGGGATGGCTCCAGTTTAATGTTCGCCATATACTCTGGGAGAGTCAGGCCCGAGATCTTAATCCCCGACACTGTGCCATTCGCAATAATATTTTTGAAATCGCTGGTTTTGGCGATTGAGATATCGGAGGGCTTAGCAATTTCTTCCTTAATCTTTGGATCTGGCTCCTTGATCATAATTTTGAAATGCGAGGTATCACCAAAGCCATCATTGTTTTGCCCCCGAATATGGAAATAATATGTCCCGATTGCTTGATCTGTATAAGTGACGGTCATCTCGTTGGAGGTCACTTTTGCGCCAGGAACGGTGTCGGCAACTTGGTCGAGAAGGTAGGAAAACCCTGTGATGTTGTTTGGCCGGTCCCACGACAGAGTGACGGTATTGGCTTCGTAGGAAGTATTTTGATCGGGGTGAGTCGCAGAAGCTACAGTAATTGCACCCGGAGGCGTCGGTTTTCTGACGATGCTGAAGGATGTACTATCTCCATCGGTCCCGACGATCGGTCCCTTGTTGGCCAGGGATACTCCGGAGACAGAGAAAGTACCGCTGCCTGTCGCGCTAGCTCTCAACTTGCAGGAGGCAATTCGAAACGAGGATACTTGCTCGGTCAAAGCTCCGGCAAAGCTGCCAGCCCCGTTTGGCTTGGTGACCCAGAGAGCATCTCCCGGCGTACAACTTACAATTTTGATTACTCCGCCGGAACCGATCGTCCCGGAGAAGGCGTTGAAGGTCGTGCCGCTGGCCGTTACGGTGCCGGTCGCTTCATCGCCAGGATATTTCAAGCTCCCGGCTGAGACGGAAATACCAGCCGCTGCTGCTAATGTTGGGAAAACAATAGCCCCAACTATTGCAACCATGGAAACTACAAGACTTTTTTTCATATACCTCTTTGAATTATGAATAATGAATTATGGATCAAGGGCTTGCGACCTTAATTCTTAATTCTTAATTCCTAATTTCATTTTCCCCAATACCCCGCCAAGATCGAAAGATCTTGGACGTTGATAGCATGACCAACTTCACCGGTCAGATTTGCCAGCGGCTCCTCTGGGTTGATCTGAGACCAGTATGCGGCGAAGATTGAAAGGTCTTGAACGTCAATAGCATTGTCACCATTGATATCACCAGGTTTGTGGATCTCGATCACAATTGTTTTGGAATCGATCAGAGTCCCATCCGCGCCCTTGTATTGAACGGTATAGTTATTAGTCCCGTAGGCCAGATCTGTGAAATTGATATTCCAACTTCGAGATCCCAAGCCTCCATCATTAATCGGGCTACCGTTGAGGTAGGCGATCGTGTTGCTCCTTTTCCCGCCAGAGACTTTCTGAGCATTTGTGTAGGTCTTGAGGGTGAAGTTGACCGTATCATTGTTTTCGCTGTCTGGGTTGGCAGTAAACCAACTGTCATATAATTTCATAAAATTGTAGCCGCTATCGAAGACATGCGGAGTATAGCGGTAGAGAGAAGCAGTGGCTTCATTCATAAATGTGACGTCGTATTTTCCGTCCACTCCGGTCATCGTCTGACCGACTTGGAAGTCCGTTCCCTTGCCCTGTGAGCGTCCATAGTTATAACGCAATTGCCAAGCAGCCCATTCGACTTGGAAGGTGAAACCGAAGTAGTGGTCCGAACAGCTACTTGAATCGGGGCATCCATAGCCCATGGCGATCGTCAGCGCTGTATCGTTACGTTCCGTTCTAGTGACAAGGCTCTGTTCTTTTTGTAACATTACAAGCAGCACTTTCGGGCTGACGGTCCCTGTACTTTCGTTGACGGTCACGTTTTTGAAGGTC
>CAZGJE010000005.1:0-11820 GCA_964526355.1 uncultured Candidatus Saccharibacteria bacterium | reverse complement strand
TCGCCGTTCCTGGCAGTAGTATTTTTCTTACCTCGAGCAGCTTCGTAGATAATTTGTGCCGCGCTTTTGCCGCCTTCGGAAAATTCTCTTAAATATGAGCCCTTGGTGTTAAGGAAAGATTGAATCTGGTCCTGATTCATTGATCCAACATCGATGAAATCCCTGTTCGAGATCAGATTGTTGTAGTATTTATTATTTACAAAATCTGTGCTGTTGATTTCAGCACGGGCGTTTTGGATAGGAGCGAGCGTCAGGGAAAATACAGATACGCATAGAATAGCAGACACAAATTTTTTGTCCCAATTTGACAATATCATCTAACTAATTTTATCATAGCTTCATGCAACTTTTAAGCCCTTTCTTGGGGGCATTTGTTTTTTATGAGGCGATGAAAAATATTAGTAATAAGGTATAATGTTTCTATGAAGAAAGTTACTCTGCCAAACATTTTATCGGGCCTTGTTCTGGCAATCTTTTTTTTCCTGCCATTTGAGCGGATCCCAACTTTCGATATCGGAGGTTTCACAGTAAAAATCAGCTATCTCTTGGCGATCGCTTTTTTGTCATTCTGGCTTTTCGCCCTTCTCTTCCGCAAGGAAAAATTTACCAAGTTCAGAGGGTCAGAGGTTGTCCTGGCCGGTCTATTTGTCTCAGATTTGATATCTTTCACACTTGCGCCGACCAAACGCGGACTCATTTTCGCCTTACTCTGGCTGTTCATGTTTCTGATTTATTTTTCCTTCTCCCGTTTGATCGCTAAGATTAATTTTGAAAAAATCGAGAAATTCCTGATTGCTGCCTCCATTTTGGTTTCAGTATTTGGGTTAGTGCAATTCCTGGGAGACACATTTGGCGCCCCAACAGCATTTACCGGTTTGCTTCAACGCTATACCAAGGAAGTATTCGGCTTTGCCCGGATTCAATCTGTTGCCCTGGAGCCGTTATATTTTGCAAACTTTCTAATTATTCCAATCTTTATTTCTCTGAGAAAATACATTTTTAGCGCTAAGTTTTTCAATCCAACTTTCTGGCTAATCATGCTATTTTTGATAAATTTCCTCCTAACCATGTCGCGAGGAGCATTTCTGGGCATGGGCGTAGCTCTCCTGATCTTTTCTATATATGTATTTTGCAATAATAATATTGAAAATCGCTTTGCTAAAATTGGCGGCGGAATAGTGGCGTTCACACTATCTCTCAGTATTTGCTTCGGCCTCATCTGGCTCAACCAATTAGTCGCAAATTCCAAGGCCCAGAAGACCACCGGCGCTGATGCCCCAAGGGTTCAATTGGCCTCTAGTTTTCTCCAACAGACAACCAATATTGTGCCCAGTGAAAGATCAGACCAGTCGATCTTAGAACGGCTAGGTTTCTATAGCTCCGCTATAGATTCGTTCAAGAAGAAGCCAATTTTTGGCGCCGGTCCAGCCAGCTTCGGCTACCTCTATACTCCAGCCGCACAGCTTGCAACTGGTCAATATCTGATCGTAAACAACGAATATCTAGAGCTACTTGCCGAAAACGGCGCTGTAGGGCTCACTCTCTTCCTGCTTTTCCTGGCCTTTCTATCTAGAGAAATATGGAAGGCGACTCGTTTATTAACCCTAGATCAGAAATCAATAGTGATCGCGCTCTCCCTCGGTATGCTGGCGATCCTGATCCAGTACAATTTCTTCTCTACTTTATATGTGATTTCGTTTTGGGTATTCTTGGCTTGGCTAAACTCATATCAATTCAAACAAAATGAAAAATAAATCAATTTTATCGTCCTTTCCCTTCGTGGCTTATTCTCTAGCCCTGATTTTTTTGCCGGCTTACATTTTTCGCTTTAGCCTGATCGGCTCGATCAGGACGAACCCGCTTGAAATACTAATCCTCATTTTCTTCCTTTTTATTTTTCTTTCAAAAATATTCCAGCGAAAGAGCTGGAATTGGGGCTCTCCCTGGGCTTATCTCGTCATTTTTGCCGCTGTCCTGACCTTGATCGCCAATGGAGTGAACACTGTTTCTCTCGGAATCGCCAAGGGCTGGATCGTAATTCCGATCATGTTTTATCTCTCTATCGTCAACCTTTTCGGTCAAGATCGCGAAGCTTTCATCAGGTCCCTACAACTTCTCTTCATCCCACTTTCCCTGGTTTCTCTCTGGGCAATTTTCCAAAAGCTGGGGCTAGTCTCAGCGCTGTTTTACCAAACTTCCGATCTTTCTTTCGCCCAATATATTAGCGAAGGCAGGTCCTTTGGTCCCTTTGAATCGCCAAACTATCTGACCATGTTTATCATCCCGCTTCTTTTCCTCGCCATGGCTTCGATCAACTGGAGAAAATTCAATCTTCTTCTTTTCGTCCAAATAATCTCAATTGCTGTTGCAATCTCCGCGATAGCATTGAGCAAATCAAGCGGTGGTCTGATCGCCTTAGTCACTGGTCTCGTAGTTGTCTCACTCGGTCTGATCAGGGGAAAATATCTGAAGTGGACGGCCTTCGGCCTCATATCAGCAATAGCAATTTTCTTCCTGACACGAGTTTTGGATAGCTTGCTGACAACTCAGACCGTACGCAGTGAAATTTATCGCTACAGCTTTCAGTTAATCAATTCTGATTATTTGTTTGGTATTGGTCTTGGTAATTTCCAGGACAAAATAGTGGTTTTGGCCCTGAACAATCCTAGCTTCACTCAGTTTGGCCTCCCTTATGCGATTCACCCGCACAATCTTTTCCTTGCTTTCTGGCTTTATCTGGGGTTAATCGGCATCGTCGCTCTGATCGGTCTAATCCTCAGCTTTTTCAAAAACATAGTGAAAGCAGAGCAAGGCAAGGCCAAGTATTTCGTCTTGGCTGCAATGTTAGCAATTCTCATCCATGGCTTGTTTGACACGACCTATTTCAAAAACGATCTCTCGGTCATTTTCTGGCTCGTTTTTGCTAGCGCATTTTTGCTTGGGAAAGGAAGTCAAAACAATGAAAAGAGCTCTTAACTTTTTCCTTGCATTCCTAATCATCTTTCTGCCGTTCCAGCAGTTGCTTTCTTATTGTTTTGACTCAATTAATATTAGTTCCGGGGTTTCCTTCTGGGCGCTTCACTTTTATGAGCCGATTATTCTCATATTGGCCGCTATCGCGCTAGCCCGATTTTTCTTTTCTCCCAAAGTAAAAGCCAATTTATATTGGCAATTACCGATCCTGGCAATTTTATTTCTTGGTGCTTGTTCCATTTTTATTTTTTCACCGAGCTGGGGCCAGGGGATCGAGGGATTTAGGTTCACTCTTCTGCCTCTCGTGTTACTCTTCGCACTGTCTGGCCTTGGGGACTTTGCAGACATCAAAAAGCTGACCAAAGTATATCTTGGCACGGCCCTGGCTGTCGCAATCTGGGCCATATTGGAGAGATTTCTCCCCGCTGACTATTGGCAGATGATACTTCCAAATGTTGAGAACGGATACGGCTCCTTTGCTGTCAGCAACGGCATGGATTTACAGCGTAGCGCCTCATTCCTACTTGGCGCGATCCAGCTAGGCTCATATCTTTTGCCGGCATTCTTCATCTGCGCGAGCAATATTTTCGAAAACAAAGCCAAGAAATCACCGATTCCGATGGCGGTCGTACTATTCTTGGGCGTCTTCTTATCCTTTTCTAGGGCGGCGCTGATCGGTCTGATCGTTTCGCTTTTCATTTATCTTTTCATAAAGTCCAACCCGAAGGTCAAGAAAATTATTTCTATAATCGGTCTCGCGGTGGTGGCGTTGGCCGTAGCTCTCTGGTTCTGGCCGAGTGCCACTGTTTCGCAATTCATGACTCATGGCCAATCACAAGCTGGCCATAATTTTGCTCTGCAGAGTTCAATTGGCGAAATGAAGCACAGGCTAGCAGAGCCAGCTATATTGATTTTTGGCAATGGACTTGGCACGGCTGGACCGATTGCCATCAAATACGGCGGAATTATATCCGAGTCTTGGTATATCCAATTAGCCCTCGAAATAGGCGTTATCGGCTTGGCGCTTTGGCTTGCCATCTCTTACTTCATTTCTTCTGCCCTTATCCGCGCCAAGGAGCTTGGGCTTTTCTCCTCGCTTCTGGCCGTATCGATTACCGCCATATTTCTTCATACTTTTGCAGATAATCCAGCTTTGAGTTACTCTTTGTTTATCCTGATCGGAGTTGCCTTGGCCAATATAAAGAAGGAAGCAAATGAAAAAAATTCTAATTGACGGTAGATTTATCGGGGTTGGTTCTTCGCTCACTATATATACGCTTGAGATTTTGAGCCGGGTTTTGGAGTTGGACAAAGAAAATGAGTATACACTGCTGGTTCGTCCTGTCGGCCAAACCAAAATTCAAAATTCAGAATTCAGAATTCAAAAAGAAAGTTCTAACTTCAAAATTAAGGTGCTAGATATCCCGCATTATTCCATGGCCGAGCAGATCGAACTTCTCACTTTCCTGAATCATAAAAAGTATGATCTTGTGCACTTTACTCAGTTCAATCATCCGATAATGTACAGGGGCAATTACGTCGTCACCATCCATGACCTGACCCAGTTCACCGAATTTTTCCAGGCCAATCCGATCAAACAATTTGCTTTCAATAAGGTGATGCAGTCAGCGGCCAAGGACTCAGCCAAAATAATCTCTGTTTCAGAAACGACCAAGCAGGACATCGTCAAGAGATTTGGCGTCAAACCAGAGAAAATAGCCGTCACTCATTTGGGTTTTGATGATAAATACAATAGTGAAGTCAAAAGTCAAAAGTCAAAAGTCAAAAGTTTCAAAGATAAATTCGGAATCACCGGCGACTATTTTCTCTACGCTGGGATGTGGAAAAAACACAAAAACTTGCTTCGCATGCTAAAAGCATACGAAGAATTCAAAATTCAAAATTCAAAATTCAAAATTCAACTCGTCCTCATGGGGAACCCTGACCCCAACGAACCAGAAGTAATGGCAGAGATTACTAGAATCAATGCTCAGTTCAGAAACTCTGAACCTCTGAACCTCTGTCCCTCTGTCCCTCTCATTGTCACCACTGGTTTCCTGCCAGAGAAGTCAGAGGAGCAGGTGATTGGTTTCGCCGGCGCGATGGCTTATATCATCCCTTCTCTTTATGAGGGTTTTGGCCTGCCGCCACTTCAAGCCATGGCTTGCGGCACACCAGTACTCTCATCCAACGTTTCCTGCATGCCAGAGATTTTGGGCGACGCTCCACTGTATTTCGATCCATACAACATTGATGATATGGCCAAGGCGATGGCGCAAGTTGCAACAGACGAAGAACTCAGAGAGGAACTCTCCGCCAAAGGGCTGAAACAATCAGCCAAATACAACTGGTCGGACACGGCCAAAAAAACCCTAGACGTCTATAAGAGTTTGATAACTGACAAGTCGTAAGTGTATAATAGTCACATCAGAAATAATTTTTTGGAGGTGGGATGAACACGCAGAGAAAGCTGTTGCTCGGGATCGCGGCTGGGACGGTAGTGGCAGGAGGAGGCTACATGGCTTATAATATGATGAAAGCTTCGGCTGGTAGCAAAAACGGTTTAACACCGCTTACGAGGAATACGATTGATGCACGATACATAACTTGTGATGCCGCAACTGCCAAAAACGACGCCAAGGGTGTGAAGAGCGACGATGGTCTATATTATTCTGGTGAGAAGAAGGCGCTCCTCGCCGCGGTTGATGTCAAAGATGACGCAAAGTATATCAAAACAGATGGTAAAATTTATAAAACAGATGGCGTTAAATATGACGCGAAACCGGCAGTAACTGATGGCGGTAAGGCATACAAAAATGACGATGGGAAATTCCTGAAATCAGATGGTAAGGCAATTGCTACAGTTCCCACAACGTCAACAAGCTTGGCCAAAGTCGACGGCAAGATTTATTCCAAGGGAGACAAAGCTCTTTCTTCTAACGGCCCAGTTTATGTCGTAGACGGTACCGAGTTAATCTGTACTGCTGATGGTCGAGCTATGCCATTGTCTTCTGACACCAAAACAACAGTTCTGAATTTGACTCCGCAAATATAACTTTTTAACTGATCTAAGAATAAAATATCACGGCACAACGCCGTGATATTTTATTGTCCGCGCTCGACGGCGAAGAACTCTTTGTACCTCTCCTTATCAAATACCACATCGTAAGCACCGGTTAGAGATATCTTGATTGGCTGAAACTTCATCTTGAACTCCGTAAACGAGTGCCAGGGATGATCGGCGCTTTCAGTATTTGCGATGCCCCAGAGATCATAAAATTGGCAGCCAAGTTTGCGCCCTAGTTTGATCGCTTCCCAATGCACCAGGTATGGAGCCATATATTTGCGATATTCATAATCGAAACCACCGAAGAAATAAGTTAGTCTGTCCCCAAAACGAATCAGCAGGACTGATTCTATATATTGTCCATCTTTTTTGATATTTATCACGAAGGCTTGATCCTTGGTCGCCAGATATTTCTGAATAGAGGCGAAATAGGGCAATTCCTTGTAATCGATTGCTTTGCGATCGACCGTCTTGCGGTAGACTGAATAGAATGTTTCGAAGCTCTTCTTGTCCTGGCCAATCTCAACTCCCAGGTTGTGCTTTTGAGCCAATCTAATATTGTATCTAGTCTTGGGCTTAAACTTCTCCAAGATCTCTTCTTCGCTGCCAAGCAGGGAAATGAGGGCGGTATGACGGGGCTGCATATCCATAGGACTTTTCTGGAATTGCAGAAGAGGCTTACCATACATGTGCAAGGCCCATGGCTCCATCCGCCAGCAGACTCCTCCATTTTTCTGCGCGATATCTTGGACCATTCCGATCAGCTTCTCCAGATAAAAGTTTCTTTTCCTGAAGTTGTGCCAGGGTATGATTGGGCCTTGGGGGGAATAGAGCAGGGTGCCACTCTTAGTTTTGATCATCAGAATCAGAGCAGCAGCCCTGATAGTGCCTCTTTCCTTGATCGCGATCTTGGCGAAACTCCAGCCCTCCTCCTTCTTGACCTTTGCCCAATCTGAGCTTTGCATGAAGCCGGAGTATTCAGAGCTAGATACAAAGCTGTCCCAATCAGCATCTGTGATCTCTTGTTCGATTATTTCTTCCATTGCAAAAGCGTAACAAAAATAGTTTGTATTCTCAAATAGATCCAATGTAACTCAAGCCTTAATTTGTCTTTTTGACAAACTCAAGTTTGGATTCCATATATTTTACCCCTATAAAATGCGAAAGGCCCGCCTCCACAAGGGAAGCGGGCCTAACGGCTAGAAGTACATTGGACGAACCCAGTTGGGCCGTCCTAAACTCCTCGGGGGAGGTTATTGAGAGGGAAAAGGGCGATTAGCCCAGGCCGCCACCATTATCTGGGGTCGGCACCATGACCGGAAACCAGGCCTCGCCCAGTTTGGTCATGGCCTTGTCGTAGACCGTGACATAAATTTCGTTGCATCCGGGGTTGATGCACCAAAATTCTGATCCAGATAACCATGCGGTTGTCCGGGTTGGGAAGTCAGGGTTATATCGATTTCCCAAGGTGCAGATGAGATCGCTGTCATTGCGTCCCGGGAAATGGGCAACCACTTTGTAACGTTGCTCATCGACGATATACCTGTAGGTGCTGGCTGTGGGCTGAACTGCTGCGCCGAGGCTACCATCTGGGTTGACAGGGTAAACGGTGACGGTGGCCTGGGTTATCGGCTGGAGGCGAACTCTGATTTTCTTCCAGCCACCGGCCGGGATACTGCCAAGATTCACTGGGAAGCCAGAGCACCAGACCCAATTGGAATTACTCGGTTCTGAGCCCATGGACCAGATCGTCCCTTGGCGTAACTCCCATCCGGTCGGGATTTCAATCGAAGCCGGTGATGCACCGTCGACAGAGAAATTCAGGGTGCTCCCGTTGAGGTTGCTTTTCAGAACGACCCAGGGCAGGGACAAGCCCGAATTATTTGTCACAGTTGTTGTTAACGTGAAGAAATAATCGGGGTCGGCCGTCTTTACGACACTCAGTGCCAGATTCGGCTGTGATCCTGCAATGTTGACTTCGCAGGTGACAGCCTTGTCGGCGTTCGGGGATAAGTTTCCGACGCGAACGCCGGTTGTCAGCGAAGCAGGGTCGTTCTCGAAGTCTGATTCGCTGGGCCCACCGCGGCCAAGCATTTCGACGACCCGGACGCTACCAGGAACCAGGGTAGCTTTGCCAGCAAAAGTGAGAGTGGCGACGCCACTTTTCACAGTGCCGGTATAATCGCATGTTGCCCAGGCCGAGAGAATATTGCCATTAAAGCTGGCGAATACCTTCGTATCCGGGGCGGTCGTTCCGGGCTGGAGGTTCGATACGATCAAACGCACTTTCTTGGTGCCAGACACGATGTCTGATGTATCTATCGTCATCTGAAGTTTCGGCAGGTTGGGATCGGCGGTGACCTTGACGGCCGTGCCGACGTCCACGGACTGGCCTTCCCACATGAGCGAAGCCCATACGATGTACTGGCCGGGCTCCAGCTTGTAGGAGATGTTGGCGGTGTTTTGGGCCTGCGGGACGTAATCCCGGCCATCCTCAACGGAGACCGAGTATACGATCGCCTGATTGCTCGGGCCACCACGAGTCTGTCCGATGCACGGTGCGAAGGATGCTCCTTCGGCGACGTAATATTCGCCGATTTCGGTGGTCGGTAGTTCCGCGCCGAACCAGGCGACATCGCTATAAGCGTAAAGCTTCAGCGTCAGACCGGGTACGGTTGGGATGATTTGACCAGGGGTCGCAGACGACGGGCCGCCGCGGAAGATTTGCTTCGCGGCAGACGGGGTGGCGGACACTGCCGGCTTAAGGCCGGACAAGGAGGAAGTCGGAGCGGTATTCGTACCGCAGCCGCTCATCAGAACGGCAAGAAAGGCCACGATGGCCAGGGTGATGACGAGCTTCATGGTGTGTGTCTCCTTAGGACGAATTTTTGAGGCAAAGGTGCCTCGATAGATTGTGGATTACGTTCGCCGGCATGTAAGATTTACCAGCGTAACTAGTTATTATAGCACATTTGTTACTACTTTGTCAATGGTGTATAGACTCAATTGAGCTCATTTTGAGGCGATTTGTATCTTTATACTTATATAATGGTGTCAAGAGGATTTCTAAAGGCTCTACATATGATTATATTCTCGTAACGGCGTCCTTTCACGCCGGTTTGGCGGCGTTTCTGCTCTCGGTTTCACTCTATATTACGATGGTGGTATACTGGATGAAACTACTATCGGAGGGTCATGGACGATCAGAATTTGCCCGAAGTTACGAATATTACTGTGAACGCTCAAAAAGAGAAGATTGATATTAGCTCTCTTTTGCGCTGGCTTCCTCTTGCTATAGTCGTAATCGTGGCCTATCTAGGCTCAGCATTTGTCTACAAGATATTCCCTTTTGGCAAGGTCAGAGTCGATCTTAGCCATTTCACGCGCGTAGCGGGGCTGGCTTTACCGGAAGAGTCGAATTCTGAGATTACTATCGCAAAAACGGCTTCACCGAGTGGTATTAAAATGTATGAAATTGCTGGTGCTGACGAGAAATTAGCTCTCAATTTGCCCGATGATTATGTTGTAAATACCGAATTGGGCGATTTGATCAAGAATATCGACAGAAGCAAGATCACAACAGTGGTCAATGAGGGATATAATCAGTCGAGGCTCAACGAAACATGGAGCCGGAAGCTCATCTTGCTACAGGATTATGGGGAGAACAAAGCAGCTACGCTCGCTCAGGCAAGAACCCAGGTGCTGGATTCACTCAAGTCAAATGACGGCAGCGCGGTTGCCGAATATAAAACAGTCTCAGCTTCGGGTCTGGTTGCTCTAAAACGAACACATGAGGAGAAGGCGACAGAGCCATACCTTGTGACTGAATATTTTATTTTCACCTCGAAGAATATCTACGGCATCAGCGAGTACTCCTGGAAGAAGACTTCTGAGAGTACATATTCGACGGCTGAGATCGATAGTATAATCACAACGCTGGAAGCGAGATAGGCTTAATTGTCGGAAATTATTGAAGTTTCCTCTCGCTTGTGCTAAATTAACAATCAGAATTACGAATTAGGAATTGTGAGTTATGGGTTCAAGCAGACCATTATTCTTGATTCTTAATTCTTTATTCTAAATTAGAACGGAGTTTTTATGAGTATGGAGACAATTGCGTTCACGATCGCGCTCTGCGCTGCAGGCATTTCAATCATTTACGGTCTTTTCTTGTCGATGGTCATCAACAAGAAAGATACTGGCAACAAGAAGATGGTCGACATCGCCAAAGCGATCGAGACTGGTGCTATGGCTTTCTTGAATCGCCAATACTCAACTGTCGGCATGGTCGCCGCTGTCTTATTTGTAATTTTGCTCTACGCACTCGGCTGGAAAATTGCTGTTGGCTTCCTAGTCGGCGCTGTCTTCTCAGCACTGGCTGGCTATATCGGCATGAATGTCTCAGTTCGCGGCAATGTTCGCACAGCTGAAGCTTCACGCAAAGGTTTAGCTGCTGGTATGGACGTTGCTTTCAAATCAGGCACCGTCACCGGTTTGCTCGTAGTTGGCCTGGGTCTCTTGGCCGTTGCAGGATTTTACGCAATTTTCCATGATCTAGAAGCTCTAATCGGCCTCGGATTTGGTGGGTCATTGATCTCTATCTTTGCTCGTCTTGGCGGCGGAATCTTCACCAAAGCTGCTGACGTGGGAGCTGACCTAGTCGGTAAGGTTGAGGCTGGGATTCCTGAAGACGATCCACGCAACCCTGCAGTGATTGCTGATAATGTTGGTGATAATGTGGGCGACTGTGCTGGTATGGCGGCTGACTTGTTTGAAACTTACTCCGTTACAGCTGTAGCTGCGATGTTGCTTGGCCACCTTTTCTTCGCTAGTTTTGGCAACGCTATCTTGTATCCACTCATGCTCGGAGCTGCTTCGATCGTAACTTCGATCGTCGGTAGCTGGTTTGTCAGATTGCCGAAGAAATCCAAGAACGTCATGGGCACTCTCTATGTCGGTCTCGCAGTTGCTGGCGCTTTGGCCGCTGTTGCCTTCTACTTCATCACCGCTTGGATGATGAAAGACAATGGTCAATATTCAGTCATGAACATCTATTACACATCTCTGATCGGTCTCGGCGTCACTGCCGCAATGTGCCTGATCACCGAATACTTCACTTCTAAGTCTTTCCATCCAGTCCAATCAATCGCTGAGAGCTCAGTCACCGGTCATGGTACCAATATTATCACTGGCTTGGCCGTCTCAATGCGTTCAACTGCCGCTCCTGTGCTCGTGATCGCCGCCGCCATCCTGGGTGCTTACTCACTAGCTGGTATCTATGGTGTTGCGATCGCTGCCATGTCAATGCTCTCAATGGCTGGAATCATTGTCGCCATCGACGCTTTTGGTCCAGTTGTAGACAATGCCGGCGGTATCGCCGAAATGGCCGAATTACCATCAGACGTTCGCGTTCACACGGATGCTCTTGACTCAGTTGGCAACACGACCAAGGCTGTGACCAAAGGTTATGCTATCGCCTCTGCTGGCTTGGCTGCCATGGTACTCTTTGCTGACTATACTGAGAAATTGTCAGTTGGCGGCAAAGCCATAGCCTTTGACCTCAAAGATCCATATGTTTTGGTCGGTCTGATTATCGGTGGACTTCTTCCATATTACTTCGGCTCTCTTGCTATGCAGGCAGTCGGTAAGGCCGCTGGTGCAGTCGTTGAGGAAGTTCGAAGACAATTCCGCGAAATCAAGGGAATTATGGAGGGCAAGGCCAAGCCTGATTACGGTCGCGCAGTCGATATCGTGACCAAGGCTGCAATTCACGAAATGAT
>CAZGJE010000004.1:19445-23030 GCA_964526355.1 uncultured Candidatus Saccharibacteria bacterium | reverse complement strand
GGCTCTGCCAAATGACTCGATGAAAGATTATGTCATGTGCATGGTCTGCGAGTCGAAGATCGGGGATGAGATTGTCTACGAGTGGTGCAGAGATATCTGTACTCTCAAAATAGACCAATTCGATCTGTGCAATCCGCACGAGATTCCCAATCTGCTTCGACAGGGGATCTACCAGATTGGTCTTGTCGGCGAAGATATTCTTGTTGAACAAAACGCAGATCTCTGGCGGATAGCTTCGTATGTTATTTCTGAAACAAAGCTTGTGCTGATAGCCGGCAGGGAATGCGAGCGTAAGGGCTGGCAGAGGAAAGGAGCATCTTGCATCGCTAATCGGTTAGAATCGACGTGTAGCTGGCGCTATCTAATGTCCGGATCGATGGAAGGGGGTTCGAAGCGAATGCGTGAATAATTATTGTCGACAACGGGCGACAAACCCGCCCCGACTTCATGTCGGGGCTTTTTTAAATCAATTTTGACTTGAATTGCCTCACGCTTAAAGGTAAAATCAGAGTATGGATAAAGTGGAAGCAAAAACTAGGATAGAAAAACTTCGCAAATATATTGATGATATCCGCTACCGTTATCATGTCCTTGACGACCCCACTATTACGGACGCCGATTATGATTCTCTGATGCGTGAGCTGGTCCAATTGGAAAGTGAATTTCCTGATTTTGCTGATGAGAGTTCGCCTAGCCAGAAAGTCGGGGGGAAGCCGCTCAAGAAATTTGAGAATCGAAAGCATCAGTTCCCGATGATTTCGCTCAATGATGCCTTCGACAAAACTGAAATGAAAGAATGGTATGACAAGATGGCCCGTATGATTGGCGAGGAATCGATTCAGAAATCCGGTTATTACTGTGAGATCAAGATGGATGGTTTGGCCGTCAGCTTGGTCTACGAAAAGGGGAATTTGGCTTATGCTCTGACCCGCGGTGACGGTGCGACGGGCGAAGACATTACCAATAATATCAAGACAATTCGTGCGATCCCGATGCAACTGCGTGATTCAGAATATAGCAATATCGATCGTATCGAGATTCGCGGTGAGATTTATATGCCGATTAAGTCGTTCAATGATTTGAACAAGGAACGAGGGGAGAGGAGAGAAGAACCATTTGCCAACCCGAGAAATGCGGCGGCCGGAAGTATTCGTCAGCTTGACCCCGGTGTTACGGCCTCGAGAAACCTTGATTTCATGGGTTATTCGCTGATCGGCATTCCAACCAAGAAACACGAAGAAGAGCATCAGCTTATCCAAAAACTGGGTTTGCCGACCAACAAAAACAATGAATTTTGTCCTGATTTGGACCATCTTTTTGGCCTCTGGGATAAATGGGAGAAATTACGACCGAAATTGCCATATCAGATTGATGGCATGGTCGTAAATATTAGTGACGAAAATCTATTTCAGGAGCTTGGCGTAGTTGGCAAATCTCCACGAGGCGCGATCGCCTACAAATGGCCTGCCGAAGAAGTGACAACCGTTGTCCTCGATATCCAAGTCCAAGTCGGACGCACAGGGGCGTTGACGCCAGTCGCGATATTAAAACCAACTGAAGTGGCAGGCTCTACTGTATCTCGTGCAACGCTTCACAACGCAGATGAGATCGCCAAGAAGGATATCAGAATCGGCGACACAGTCGTTATTCGCAAAGCTGGCGATGTTATTCCAGAAGTGATCAAGCCGATCAAGGAATTGCGAACGGGCGAAGAGAAAATATTCAAGATACCAGAAAAGTGTCCTATCTGTGGCGGCCCTGTGATTCGCTTGAGTGATGAAGTCGCCTACCGTTGCTCCAACAGAAAATGTTTTGCGGTCGAATTTCAGGCATTGCGCCATTTTGTCTCCAAGGCAGCTTTTGATATTGACGGATTGGGTCCCAAGATTATTGAAAAGCTGATGAACGAAGGATTGATCAAAAATTCGGCTGATATTTTCGATCTCAAATTGGGTGATATAGAGCCCCTTGAGCGTTTTGCCGAAAAATCGGCTCAGAATTTGATCGAGTCGATTCAAAATGCCAAAAAGATTGATCTTGCACGTTTTATTTATGCCTTAGGTATTAGAAATGTTGGGATCGAAACGGCGATTGATTTAGCGGCTAGATTTGGTACACTGAAAAATCTAGGCGGCGCAAGTCTAGAAGAGATTAGTTCTGTGCGTGATATCGGTCCGGTTGTGGCCCAAAGTATATTCGAATACACTCATGATCAAAAAAATCAGGAGTTAATCCATTCCTTGCTTCAGAATGGTGTCCAAATCATTGAAATTGAACGAACCAGACCGAAGGAGGGTATTTCTGGCAAAACATTCGTTTTCACTGGCGGCCTAGGTACGATGACCCGCGAGGAAGCCAAGAACCTAGTCCGAAAGTTTGGAGGTAACGTTAGCGAATCTGTGAGCGGCAAGACAGATTTTGTGGTCGCCGGCAAGGAAGCAGGCAGCAAACTGGAGAAGGCAGCGGACCTTGATGTAAAAGTAATATCAGAAGAAGATTTTAATAAATTAATAAAATAAAAATGGCAAACTTTGATATCCACAATTTAGATGTCCACCAGATTGAGAAAATGAAGCATTTGGGTAAGGCGGATGTTCATATTCATAGTAATCGTTCAGACGGTCGCCCTAGTGTCCAGGAGATTTTGGATTGGGTCGAAGAAAAAACCGATCTTGATGCTATCGCTATTACCGATCATGACAATATGGATGGTTATTTCGAGGCGGTAGAGCTGATGAAACAGAAGAAATACCGTTTCGAATTAATCCCTGGCGAAGAAGTGACCAGTGTTGAAGGTCACATACTGGCCCTATGGATCAAGGAACCGATCAGAGGTGGTCTCGAAGCCCACACTGTATTGAAAAAAATCCACGAACAAGAGGGCATTGCTATCGCGGCTCACCCCTTCCAACATGTCAGAGTGAGAGAGCCCAGATATCTAACTCTCGATGGTGTCGGCTTGGTCACTTTGCTGAAGGAAAAGGATCTTTGGCATGGCATCGAGGTCCTGAATGCAACTCCTACCTTGGGGGAAGAAAATCTCCGGGCTGCGTTTGTGAATAGAACAATGCTACTCAAGGCCGAAACTGGCTCATCCGACGCCCATATCCTAGAGGAAATCGGCAAGGGCTATACCATCTTCGAGGGCAAAACTGCACATGACCTGAAGGTTGCCATAAGACATCGTCAAACTCAGGCTCTGTATTCCAAATGGAATATTCTTGCTCTCTTCAAGTATCTGTTCTTTTTCATTCCCATCGGCATGAGACTGATGGTTTATACCATGCTGCATGGTAGGAGCAAGAAGCGGCTCCAGATTGTCAACGTACCAAACTCAACAGTGAAGGAGACCTTCAGGTTCCGAGATGGCGAAGAGTTGAAGTAGGTCTTTGATCATGTTAGTATTTGAACTAAATTAATCAGAATTTTCATGGCAAAATTATCCATTCACGAGATAGAACATATTGCAAACCTCTCTAGACTTAGCCTTTCGGAAGATGAGAAGGAATTATATTCTCATCAGCTTTCTGACGTTTTGGCGTATGTAGAGCAGTTGAACGAAGTAAACACTGATAATGTCGAACC
>CAZGJE010000004.1:18998-19435 GCA_964526355.1 uncultured Candidatus Saccharibacteria bacterium | reverse complement strand
TAGAAAATGTTTGGCGCGGTGATGAGGTTGAAAACTCTGGCATCAGCCATGATGATATCGCCAAGAATGCACCGGAGTTCGAAAAAGGATCATTTATCGTGCCTGGGGTATTCGAATAGAATTAGGTATTAAGGAAAAGTGAAAGAATTATACTCGCTCACAATCAAGGAGGCATCTAAATTGCTCGACAAGGGCGAAATTACCTCCGTCGAAATTACTAAAGCCGTTTTCAACCGGATAAATTTTATTGATCCGAAGGTTGGTGCGTATATAACTTTGTGCGAAGAGAAGGCTCTCAAAATGGCGGAAGATTCAGACGGACGCCGGAAGAGTGGCAAGGCCTTGAGCGAAATCGATGGTATTCCAATCGCGGTCAAAGATTTATTTCTGACCAAGGGCGTGAAGACCACAGCTGCTTCAGAAATCCTGAACGATTT
>CAZGJE010000004.1:16431-18988 GCA_964526355.1 uncultured Candidatus Saccharibacteria bacterium | reverse complement strand
AGTGACCAAGAAGCTCTGGGATGCGGGGGCCGTTTTGATCGGCAAGACAAATTTGGATCAATTTGCGATGGGCTCGTCGACCGAAACTTCTGCTTATAACACTTCTAAAGAGTTTGATTCTACGACCAGAAACCCGTGGGATCTGGATCGTATTCCTGGTGGGTCATCTGGCGGCTCTGCTGCGGCAGTCTCGGCTGATCTCTGTATCGCGGCCGTAGGTACTGATACTGGTGGTTCTATCCGACAGCCAGCTTCTCACTGTTCGATTACTGGCCTCAAGCCGACATACGGGCGAGTTTCCCGATATGGAACCATCGCTATGGCTTCCTCGCTTGATCAGGCAGGACCGATGACCAAGACTGTCGAGGACGCTGCGATATTGCTCAAGATAATTTCCGGCTTTGATAAATATGACTCAACTAGCTCCGATAAACAAATCCCAGATTATTCCTCAAATCTAAAGTCAGACGTATCTGGTCTTAAGATTGGTGTGCCGAAGGAGTTTTTCGGAGAGGGGCTGGATCCTGAGATCGAAAATATTGTTCGTGAAGCAATTTCTCAATATGAAAAAATGGGAGCAAAAATCGTGCCTGTTTCATTACCGATGGCTCATTATGCCTTGGCTGTATATTATATCCTGATGCCAGCCGAAGTAAGCTCAAATCTAGCTCGATATGATGGAATACGTTATGGCCATTCGACCCAAAAGATTGGGAGTCGGGAGTCTGGAGTCGAAAGATTGGAACAGGTATACAGTATTTCCCGGGCTGAAGGATTTGGCGCCGAAGCCAAGCGCAGAATCATGCTTGGAAGTTATGTTCTCTCTGCTGGCTATTATGATGCCTACTACAAGAAAGCCCAGAAGGTAAGAACACTTATCAAGGAGGAATTTGAAGAGATATTTAAATCTGTTGACTTATTGATCGCTCCCGTCTCTCCGGTTCCAGCGTTTAAATTTGGAGAAAAAACAGATGAGCCGTTGGCTATGTATCTTTCGGATGTGCTTACTGTGCCGGTCAACCCAGCTGGGCTACCGGCGATGAGCATCCCTGCAGGATTCGTGACCAAGGATGGCAAGGGATTACCTGTTGGGTTGCAATTGATTGGGCCGCATTGGGGAGAGCAAACAATCCTCGACGCTGGCTACGCTTTTCAGCAAGTGACAGATTGGCACAAAGCTAAGCCAAATATCAATACGAATAACGAATAACTAATTAATCTAATTACTAATTCGCTATTTGTTTAATTCGAAAATTAGTCATTAGTATCGAAAATTATGGGTAAAAAATCACAACTTCGGAGGGAAAAGAAGGAACAATTCGAGAAAGAGAGAGCTGCTTTTCGTCGACAGATGGAATTTGCCAATACTCCCTGGCTTTTGTTTTGGCGTAGAGTAGACTTCTGGATTTACACCGTTTGTCTGGCCCTCATAGTTGCATTTCCATTTGTGATGAAGGATTCTCTGGTTATCGGAGACCAGGCCATAATTCATACCTCGAAGGGAGATATCGAAGTCGCTTTTTATGATAAGGAAACGCCAAAAACCGTAGAGAACTTTACCGGATTGGCCAAGAAGGGATATTACGATAACACAATTTGGCACCGTGTAATCAAAAGTTTCATGATTCAGGGCGGCGATCCTACTGGCACTGGCACAGGCGGCGAAGGCTTATACGGCGGCCAATTTGATGATGAGATCAACGCATACAGTCTGGGAATGGCGAGCGAAGACATCAAGAAACTTGAGGACAAGGGTTATCGCTACAATCAGACAATCACTACTCATCCGGTTCAGCTTGGCAGTCTGGCTATGGCTAATGCTGGAGCGAACACAAATGGCAGCCAGTTTTTCATTGTCACAGAGCAGGACCAACCTCATCTGAATGGCCAACATACAGTATTTGGTCATGTGACCAAGGGACTTGAAGCTGCCAAAGCAATCTCTGAGGTTGCCGTCGATAGCAACGACAAGCCGACCGAAGATGTCAAAATATTATCAATTCAGCTGAAATAGAGATAGAATAAACCGATGTCAAACCGTCGCAAGAAAAATCAAGAGCCAGAAATCCTCCAGACGATATTGGTCGGCATTTTGAAGTTGATTTGGTGGATTCTAACATTACCGTTCAAAGGATGGAAGAGGGATAAGGGCGGTCTCAGCGCAGAGAAGAAAAATCATATTATTTCGAAAAGACAGGAAATCGAGAATTTGGCTAGAAGCCAGTCAGCAATTGAATTGAAGCACGGAGTAATGGAGGCTGACAAGCTCGTCGATTTTATCTTGAGGAACAAGGGCTATGCAGGAGAAACGTTCGCAGATCGTCTCCGCTCTGCCGAAATGTCGATGCCGAAAGACGTATATAATAGTGTTTGGACTGGACACAAGGTCAGAAACCAGCTTGCCCACGAATCTGACTCAAGGATTGGAGACTCAGAACTGCGCGAGGCGATAGATAATTTGTTAGGATATACAAAAGCATTATGAGTGAATTACGCACAAAAATCGGGTTAGAGATACATGTACAGCTCAAGACCAAGAGCAAAATGTTTTGTCGTT
>CAZGJE010000004.1:0-16421 GCA_964526355.1 uncultured Candidatus Saccharibacteria bacterium | reverse complement strand
GTTGCGACAATGATGCGCAGGGTAAAGCGCCAAATAGTGTAGTCTGCCCAGTTTGCTTGGGATTGCCTGGGGCTCTACCTGTGGCAAATGAGCAAGCAATAGAATGGACGATCAAGACCGGGTTGGCCTTGAACTGTCAGATTCCCAAGATCGCCAAATTCGATCGCAAGCATTATTTTTATCCAGATCTTCCAAAGGGCTATCAGATATCTCAATATGACGAGCCGTTCGCGATCAAGGGATCGCTCAAGTTAAAAGTCGAGAGTTCAAAGTCGAAAGTCGAAGAGGAAGAAGTCATTATTAGATTAAACAGAATTCATCTCGAGGAGGATGCGGGCAAGCTAGTTCATTCCGGGAACAAGAGCTTAGTTGACCTTAATCGGGCAGGCACACCGCTCATGGAAATCGTGACCGAGCCAGATATTACTTCACCTGAAATGGCCGGAAATTTCTTGCGCAAACTTCAGAAAATTGTTCGCGATGTCGTCTCTGTCTCGGAGGCGAGTATGGAGAAGGGCCACATGCGGTGCGATGCAAATATTTCCGTTTCAGACGAAACCGGCAGGATGTCTCAGATTATTGAGTTAAAGAATTTAAACTCATTTAAGTTTGTTGAGAAGGCCTTAACCCTAGTCGATGCAAAATTGAAAGACGAATATCCAGCTTGGCCAGAAAAAAATTCCAAAGAGACATGGGGTTACGATAGCGAGAAAAATACAGTTTATCTCCAGAGACGCAAAGAAGAAGCGGCTGATTATCGTTATTTCCCAGAGCCGGATTTGCCGCCCTTTGACTCATCGGTTTTCGATGTAGAAAAAATGAAGAACGAAACAAAGGAAACAGCCGAAGAAAAAATTGAGAAACTTGACGCACTTGGGATACCACAGCAGTACGCGAACAAATTGCTTGATCATGACCGATATTCCTTGACGTTGAAACTAACTGAAGAGGCTGGCGCTGATTCTGCGGGTGAGGCCGGCAGAATTGTTGCAGACTACATCGATGACCCGAAAGGGGCTGCCGAATATATTGATGAATTTTCATCTCTTATCAAATCTGGTAAAAATTTTCAGAAACAAATATTGGCACGAATGGTGGGTAGTATTATGTCTGGAAAAACTTTTGTCGAAGCTGAGGCTGAGATTGAGGGCGGTCTAATCAAAGATGATGAAGTAGAACAGATCATCACTCGGATAATTAGAGCGTATCCAGCCGAACACGACCGCTATAAGGCAGGGGAGCAGCAACTATTTGGATTTTTTATGGGCCAGATTATGAAAGAGACTCGAGGCAAAGTGAATCCGGCCGAACTAAACAAGATTTTAAAGGAGCAACTATGAAAGAAGCCAAAGACAAGTTGAGAAAAGAGCTTTTTAAGACTATGGTACAGCTTGCCACTGCTGGTTTTGGACTAGTGGCTGCTTTGGCCTGGAACGAAGCTATCCAGAGTGCAATCAAAGAAATTGTGCCTATGGGAGGATCAACTATTATTTCTAAATTGGTTTATGCGCTTATAGTTACCGCTATCGCTGTCTTCGTCACATATAGCCTTGGTAAGATGGCTGGCTTGAGCGAAGAGGACCAGAAGGGTAAGAAGTAAGATCAGGGTCTGTCTCTTGTGGCTTCAACATGATCCGTACTATAATGTAATCTGAATAAAATAAGGAGGTGTGATGGAAACTGAACTTCTGAAGCAGATATTGATATTGGTTTCGATAGCGGCGGTTGTTATGCTGATGGTTATACTTTGGCGTCTGTATAGTATTTTGGGCGATGTTAAAACCATTTCTACTTTATCTGTCAAAAGAGCACAACAGTTTGACGGCATGATTACGAAATTCGAGCAAACTGTGACAGAATATTTAGATGGTTTTAAGGGATTTCTCAGCTCTGTGGGGTTTATTAAGAATATAGCAAAATATTTTGAAACTAATAAAAAGGGAGAGAACGATGGGAAAGAATAAGTTTTTATTGGGTGCCTTATTGGGTGCCGCCGCTGGCGCTGTCGCCGGGATTTTATTTGCGCCGAAGAGCGGTAAGGAGACTCGCAAGATAATCGCTGACAAATCGAAAGAATACATAGATAAGGGTAAGCAGTACGTCGAAAAAGGCACTGAGATTGCCAAAGAGAAGATCAAGGAGACTGCTGACACGGTTTCCAAAAGTATGGATAAGTAGATTACGAAGAAAAGATAAAGGAGTTTATGCCATACCAAACGGATGGAGAAGTAGATCCTCAATTTAAGTTTGCTGGTCGCAGGGGCAAGAAGACAGCTCAACTTATATTGATAATAATGATAGTAATGCTAATATTTTTTGCTGGAGCTGTCGGCGGAGTCGGCGGTGTCTTGCTTTTCTCAGCCGATAACGGAGCGATTGCCAAAAAGCTTCATCTGCCCAACAATCTAGCTATCCCTACCACTAAGACTGAAAGACTAGTTGTCGAGGAGTCGAATGCGATTATTGATACAACCAACAAGGTCTCATCGGCTGTTGTTTCAATCACAACCAAATCAATGGTTCAGGGGCTTTTCGGCGCGTATGAAGCCGATGGGGCTGGCTCTGGCTTTATCATCACGAGCGACGGTCTGGTCTTGACCAACAAGCATGTTGTGTCTGATTCTGATGGCGAATATACCGTAATTTTGCTTGACGGCAAGACTTATGACGCCAAAATTCAATCGGTTGATCCGACCATGGATCTGGCGGTTTTGAAAATTGATGCGCGGAATTTACCAGTCGTCGAGCTTGGCGATTCGGATCAACTCCAAATCGGCCAATGGGTTGTCGCAGTAGGAAACGCACTTGGACAATTCCAAAATACCGTTACTGCCGGTGTCGTTTCTGCTAGGGATCGCAAGATCCAGGCCTCTGATTCTTCTGGATCAAGTTCTGAAACCCTTAGCAATCTTCTGCAGACTGATGCTGCTATCAATCCCGGTAATTCTGGCGGGCCTTTGGTCAATTTGGCCGGCCAGGTTGTAGGGATCAACACCGCTGTCGCCTCTGGCGCGCAAGGGATAGGATTCGCTATTCCGATCAATCAAGCCAAATCAGCGATCGAAAGCATCAAGAAGACCGGTAAAATTATAAGACCTTATCTTGGCGTTCGTTATTTTGAAATTACGCCCGACACGGCTAAAAGTTCTGGGCTTTCAGTCGATTACGGCGCTCTAATTCAGCGTGGCAGAGGCTTGACCGACTTTGCAGTTATCCCTGGCTCTCCAGCAGACAAGGCAGGACTGGTCGAAAACGATATTATCCTCGAAGTTGATGGCCAAAAGGTTGATCAGGATCATGCGTTGATCCAACTTCTCCAGGCCCATCAGGTGGGTGATCAGCTTACTTTGAAGGTGCTCTCAAAGGGCAAAGAGAAAGAAGTCAAAGTCAAGCTCGAAGAGAGCAAATAAGAACAACAGAATGAATATAAAAAAATCCGCCCACCGGGCGGATTTTTTAGGTCTGAATTATAAGATATCTATCGAGGTTGGCGAGGTCTTTTCTTAGTGTGACCTCTGCGGTGGGGAAGTAGCATTCAGTAGTTTTCTTAATTTCATTAGCATTTCGAGGGTCAAGCTCAATTAAAATTAAACCGTCTTGGTTTAATTTACTACTTGCTTGATCCAAAAATCTGTTAATAATTTCGGCGCCGTTATCATCAGCGAAAATAGCATCTTGTGGCTCAAAATCAACACTTTTGATTTTTGACCTGCCTACCGGACAGGCAGGCTTTTGACTTTTGACTTGTCTCGGTACGTAGGGGAGATTGGCTAGAATCAGATCAAATTTTTCGGGCAAGCGGGGATTGGCGAAGAGATCAGAGTGGAAAAAAGTTATTTTGTCCTGTACACCATGTGTCTCTGCGTTTTTCTTAGCAACATCGAGAGCTTGTTCTGAAATATCTGTTGCATAAAACAAGTGGCGGAGTGGCGGAGCGGCGGAGCGGCAAAGGGAATTCATGAGAGAAATAATGATGCAACCGGAGCCGGTACCGACATCGAGAATAGTTAGTAGTTTGGTGTATGGAGTATGGTGAATAGAGCTCCCGACCTGCCTGTCCGGTAGGCGGGCTCCCGACCTGCCTGTCCGGTAGGCAGACTCCTGACTCCTGACAAAAACAAGTGCTTGTTCGACCAGAGATTCTGTTTCTGGGCGGGGGATCAGCACCCTCTCGTCAACTAGAAAATCGTAGCCAAAAAATTCTTTGTGGCCTGTGAGATAGGCAATCGGGACCGATTTTGAGCGCTTATTGGCGAGGTCTAGGATTTTCTCTTTTTGCGACTCCCCTAGCTCAAACTCTGGATGCGACAAGACAAACGTCTTATCTTTTTGTAAAACGTGAGCGATGATGACGGTTGTGTCTAGCTCCGCGCTCTCCACCCCAGTCTCTTTGAGTTTGCCGCAGACGTTCTTATATATTTGTTTCAGATTCATTTTGGTGGTTATGATCAGGCGGCGAGTGTCAAGCTTTCTGCTTCTTCCTCTTCTGTGATGGGTTCGTCGGCCAAACACCCCGATTTTCTACCAGCCAGTACTCTATTTAGATCTAGTTTCTTGTTGTATCCACCTGTCGGTACAGGCCCAGTCACAAACATGGTGACCCTCTGACTAGGTGATTCTGAATCTGCCAGGCCAGCCAGCACCTCGCGAGTGTCCAGAAATACATAATTGGTTCGGATCTTCCCCTTATTCTCGATTGCTGGGAAAGATAAATTTTTCACAAATAGTATCCTATCCTCTGGGCCGTTTGCCTTGACCGAAAAACCTGCCCTTATTTTGTTGGAGTCAGACCAAGGTTCATCGGTGTCTTTGCCAGTCCTCGAAGAGATCATTTTGGCGCACTCGGTGGCGTTTTCTCCGTCGAATTCTGATATGGTTCTTCCACCTTCTGTGTCGTTTGCCCGGTTAAGACTTTCTTGCAGAATATATTTTAGAACTTCGTATTCGTCTTCAGAAACAAGGCTCGTACCCTGCTCTAGGACTTGGCGGATTGAGCTCGAAATCTTTGTTTTTTGTTCTGGGCTGAAATTGGTTAGAACAGTATCTACCCCATTAGAGATTTGCTCCATAGAGATAGTCCTCAAGTAATCTTGGGCTGACAATTCTTTTTCGATACCTAGCTCGTGTGGATTCATATTTTCTCCAACTCAATTATATTAGTCCGTATTTGCAGCTAATTTTCTGGCCTGGTCTTCTGTGATGAGAGCAGAAATTATCGGCTCCAAATCTCCGGCCATCACGCCAGGGATGTTGTGCCACGATTGATTGATCCTATGGTCTGTAATTCTATCTTGAGGGAAATTATAAGTTCTGATTTTTTCGCTTCTATCCCCCGTGCCGACTTGGCTACGTCGGACATCACTGCGTTCCTGAGCTGCTTTTTCTTCGCGATTAGCCAAAATACGAGAACGTAAGATACTCATAGCTTTTTCGCGATTTTTGAGCTGACTTCTTTCGTCTTGGCAGCTCACAACAGTTCCGGTAGGCAAGTGAGTGATTCGGACAGCGGAATAAGTAGTGTTGACAGATTGTCCTCCGGCCCCACCAGAACAGAAAGTATCAATGCGTAGGTCTTCTGGGCGTACTTCAATGTCAGCTTCTTCGGCTTCTGGCAAGACTGCCACTGTGACAGTCGAAGTATGAACACGACCCTGCTTTTCTGTTTCTGGAACTCGTTGGACTCTATGTACGCCAGATTCATATTTCATCTTGGAATAAACTTTTTCTCCGCTAACTTCGAACGAAATGTCTTTGACGCCGCCAATCCCGGTCGTATTTGAACTCAAAATACTAGTTTTCCAACCCATCACCTCGGCATAGTGGGAATACATGCGGAAAATTTCACCAGCAAATAGCTCTGATTCGTCTCCGCCGGCGCCGGGGCGTATTTCGATGATTACGTTTTTGTCGTCGAAGGGATCAGTTGGCAAGAGAGCGACCTTGAGCTTAATCTCTAGCTCAGTCACTTCGTTGCTCAAAAGCCCGATTTCCTCTCGCGCCATTTCCTGCATCTCAGCATCATCTGACTCGATAAGCTCTTGGTCCGACTCGATTTGTTCGATGGCCTCGAAATATCTCTTAATCAGATTCGCCAATTCGGAAATCTCATTTCTTTCTTTTGCAATTCGAATCGCCTCATTTTGATTCGCTAGAATAGCTGGATCTTGCATTTTTTGCTCCAGCTCGAGGAATCGTTCCAGGATAGATTTTAATTTTTCTTTGTTCATCTTCAATACGAATGGCTAATGTACGAATTGAACTAATAAGGTAATTAGTCATTAGTTTAATTCGTTTATTTGTTATTCGTATGGCAGGATCTAAAAAATCGGTTTACTCACCAGAATTATATCTGGTTTTCGACCGATTTAATATAGAATTGCGAAGTTATTTCTCTTCTTTGACTTTTTTTACTTTTTCAGGCTTCTTGGCGGCCTCTTCTTTCATTTTCTTGGAAGCTTCAAGGCGAGCCTTGAATTTATCAACGCGGCCAGCAGTGTCAACCAATTTCTGTTTACCAGTGAAGAAAGGATGGCATGCTGAACAAATCTCAACTTTGATTTCTTCGCGAGTTGAACCTGTTAAGTATTCTGCGCCACAAGCACACTTGGCGACTACATCTTTGTTGTAAATTGGGTGAATGTCTTTTTTCATAGAAAAATGATTTATAAATATCTGATTACTTTCGAAATTCTAGCACAGTATTGAACTTTAGTCAACGATATGGTAGTATCGGCTAAGACATTTGGTAACATACAAATTCACACGCTCAACTCCAGGTTTCTTCCTCGACAACTCGGGGCAATAGCTGAGCGGCGGTACAAAGAAACCAGACACTAAGTCAAAACGCATAAATCAAAATTCAAAATTATAATTTTTGAATTCAAGTTTTGACTTTTGGATTATTTATTTTATTTTAATTTAATAAAGGAAAAAATGACGAATTTACCAACCCTTAGGGAGATGCTGGATGCTGGTGTTCATTTCGGACACAAGACTTCACGCTGGTTCCCAAAGATGGCTCCTTACATTTACACCTCAAAATCAGGTGTACATATTATCAATTTGGAAAAAACAGAGGAAGCTGTTCAAAAAGCAGCTGATTTCGTACGCAGAGAAGCAGCAGCTGGCAAGACATTCATTTTTGTTGGTACCAAGAAACAGACCGGTTCTATCATCAAAGAGGAAGCCGGAAAGGCTGGCATTTCTTATGTGAACATTCGCTGGCTCGGTGGCACAATCACCAATTATGAAGCTATCAAAGGCGCAATCAAGAGATACAAGAAGCAAGTCGAAGAGATTGCACTTGATGATGAAGGAAAGTCAGAAATGACCAAGAGTGAGCTTTCGCGCGTACGCAAAGAAGTAGCTCGTGGTGAGAAATTCCTTGGTGGCTTGGTCAATATGGAGAGGAAACCAGATGCTTTGATTCTTTTCGGCTCTCATGACGAGAAGATTGCTCTCAAAGAAGCCAAATGTGACCACATTCCAGTTATCGCACTCGTAGACACAAATGCTGATCCAAACGCTGTTGAGTATCCTATCCCAGCTAATGATGATGCGACCAAATCTGTCAGACTTTTTGCCTCTCTCTTCGCAGGTATTATCAAAGAAGCTAGAGACAAAGTCAAAGTCGTAGAAGACAAGAAATAAATTTCTAATCAATTAAATATTGAAGGAATAATATGGCTATTACCGCCAAAGAAATTTCAGAACTCAGGGCTCGAACTGGTATCGGTATGATGGAGTGCAAGAAAGCGCTCGAAGAGACCAATGGTGACCAGGAGAAGGCGATTGAGGTGTTGCGCAAACGTGGCATGGCCAAAGCGGCCAAGAGAGCTGAGCGCGAGACCAAGAACGGTGTGATTGATTCATACATTCATAGCAACGGCAAAATCGGCGTCATAGTCGAAGTATTGGCCGAAACTGATTTCGTTGCCAAGAATGATGAATTCAAGGCTTTCGCTCATGATATTGCTCTCCATATCGCGGCAATGAACTCAAAATATATTGCCAAGGAGGATGTCCCAGTTGAAGTCGTAGAAAAAGAAAAAGCAATCCTGGTCGAGGAGGTCAAAGCTTTGGGCAAACCAGCCGAGATGGCCGAGAAGATTGCCGAGGGCAAAATCAACAAGTTTCTCGAAGAAATCTGCTTGCTCAATCAGCCTTTCGTCAAGGACCCTTCCAAGACAGTCGGTGATCTACTGACTGATCTGACTTCCAAGATTGGCGAGAAGATCGTAATCGGCCGATTTGTCAGATACGAAATAGGAGAATAACAAATCAGCAACTCAAATATCGAGTTTTGAATATTGGGAACGTATATAGAAAGTGGTGTTGGCAAAAACCGGCGCCACTTTTTTGTGATCGGGGAAACTGGAAAATCGAAGAAAGAGCTGATAAGATAAAGCCATGAAATACAAAAGAATTTTATTGAAATTATCAGGTGAAGCGTTACTTGGGAATGATCACAATATTGATCCCAAGGCTTGTGATTTTGTTGCAGGTGAGATTAAAGAATTGGCGGGGGCTGGTGTCGAAGTGGTCGTGGTGCTGGGCGGAGGTAATATTTTCCGTGGCCGAGCGGCGGAGGAGCACGGGATGAAGAGAATCACGGGCGATTATATCGGCATGTTGGCCACGGTGATGAATTCTCTAGCTCTCCGAAGCGCATTATCAAAAATTGATGTTGAGAGTCGTGTTGCTTCGGCGCTAGATATGCCCAAGGTTTGTGAGCCATATATTCGCGACAAGGCAATTCGCCATTTAGAAAAGGGTAGGGTTGTGATTGCGGCGGCCGGAAGTGGTAATCCGTATTTCTCGACAGATACAGCAGCCGCGATACGTGCCTGCGAACTTGATTGCGAAATCGTACTCAAAGCTACCAAGGTTGATGGCGTCTATGATAAGGATCCTGTGAAATATCAGGATGCGGTAAAATTGAAAGATCTGACATATCTTGACGTAATCAACAAAAAGATAGAAGTTATGGATAGCACGGCTATCACACTTTGCATGGATAACTCTGTGCCAATTTGTGTTTTCGAGCTAATGAAACATGGTAATATTAGAAAAGTGGTTATGGGCGAAGACGCCGGAACTATTATTAAGTAAGAAAAAGGATATTATGTCTGTTGATAATTTGTTAAAAGAAGCCAAGCCCAAGATGTTGGCGGCGATAGAGAACTTGAAGGAGGAATTGTCTCGGGTCCGTACGGGTCGGGCGAATCCGGCCATTTTGGACGGAGTGATGGTGCCATATTACGGGTCCAGCTCGACGATTAGCGCTATGGCCTCAGTGAGCGTGCCAGAAGCAAATCAAATAGTGATTAAGCCCTGGGATCGAAATGTCCTGGGCGATATCAAAACTGCAATCCGTGCTTCTAACGTTGGACTGAATCCGGTAAATGATGGCCAGCAGATCAGACTTGTCTTACCGCCGATGACGGAGGAGAGACGCCGTGATATCGTCACTCAGGTCAAGAAATCAGGTGAAGAGGCCAAGGTTTCTCTACGCAATGTTCGTCGAGAAATCTGGGACAAGGTACAGACAGCTGAGAAGAACAAGGAAGTGACCGAGGATGATCGATATCGTGCAGAAGATGAATTGAACAAACTTGTTACTGAAATGAATTCAAATGCTGACAAAGTAGTGGCCGACAAGGAACAAGAGATCATGAAAATTTAATAGAAGATATATATTATGTTGATTACAATTTTAGCTTTCGTCTTCGTCTTGGGACTTCTGATTTTAGTCCATGAACTCGGCCATTTTCTCGCTGCCAAGGCAGCTGGCGTGAAGGTCGAGGAATTCTCCATCGGATTTCCTCCTAGGATTTTCTCATTCAAAAGGGGCGAAACGAAGTACTCTGTCGGCGCCTTAATTTTCGGCGGTTATGTCAAAATGCTAGGTGAAGATACAGAGTCCGCCAGCCCGCGGGCCTTCAACCAGCAGACACCGGGCAAACGTTTTGCAATTTCTGTCGCTGGTGTCCTTATGAACTTTGCTTTGGCCTGGATTATTTTGTCAATTGGATTTATGGCTGGGATGACTCCGCCTGTCACTCCATCTGACCAGGTTAAATTCGGTACTGCTGTCAAAGGTCAGGTTTACTTGGCTGAAATAATGTCAGGCTCTGCGGCCGAAAAAGGTGATCTCAAAATAGGTGACCAGGTGTTGAAGCTTTCTAGCGGAAGCGATATCGTAGACCCGACCTCTCTAGCACAAGTCAGCGAGTTTACTGGCAGAAATTCTGGCAAAGAGATAGCTGTCAAAATAAATCGAAATAATTCAGTTATCGAAAAGACGATTAAACTTTCTGACGACAAAAGTGCACCTCTTGGCGTTGCGATTATTAATCAGTCGATTGTCCGTGTTCCCTGGTATCTGGCTCCGTATGTCGCTTTGTTGGAATTTTGGGGTATTGTCAAGGTAATATTTATATTCTTGGGTGGTTTTTTCACCCAGCTTTTCCATACTGCTACGCTCTCGGACCAAGTCGGTGGGCCGATAGCTATATTCTCACTTAGCGGTAACGCTGCTCGAGCTGGCGCGCAGGCTTTATTCCAGTTCATCGCGATGCTTTCTATTAATCTTGGCCTGATCAATATCCTTCCGATTCCAGCGCTAGATGGCGGCAGGGCGCTCTTCATCATTCTTGAAAAAATCTTTGGCAAGCGTATTGTGAAAGAGAATATTGAAAACATCATTCACAATGTTGGGTTTGCCCTTCTTATGCTGTTGGTGCTGGCTGTAACGGTCAAGGATGTAATCAAACTATTCCATAAATAAATAGAGACGGAGTGACCGAGAGACGGAGCGGCTGAGTAGAAAAAACTCTTACCCTCTGCCACTCTGACCCTCTGCCACTGGAGAACAATGAAACAATCACAACTTTTTCTCAAAACTCGCAAAGAGGTGCCAGCTGATGCTGATTCGATCAATGCCTCTTATCTGATCCGAGCATCTTTTGCTGAGAAGCAAATGGCCGGAGTATATTCACTTCTTCCGCTCGGACTTCGAGTCGTGAAGAAGATCGAGAATATCGTTCGTGAAGAGATGAACAAAATTAGCGGCCAAGAGATTCTGATGAATGTGCTCCAACCCAAGGAACTTTGGGATGAAACGGGACGATCGGAATCGGCAGTCGATATTTTCTACAAACTTGTTGATGCGCGCGGCAAGACGATTTTGTTGGCCCCAACTCATGAGGAGCAGGTGATCGATATCGTGCGGAAGAAGGTCAAGTCGTACAAGGATTTACCTCTCGCCCTCTACCAGATTCAGACAAAATTCCGCAATGAGCCAAGAGCCAAATCCGGTTTGCTTCGCGGTCGAGAATTTATTATGAAGGATCTCTACAGTTTCCATGAGGACGAGGAAGACTTCAAATTATATTACGAGAAATCAAAGGAAGCCTACAACCAAGTTTTCAAAAGGATTGGGCTTGACGCCAGAATTGTCGAAGCCTCCGGCGGTATATTTTCCAAATACTCACATGAGTTTCAGGTTCTAACGGCGGTTGGGGAAGATACGATTTATTTTTGCGATCAGTGTGATTTTGCCCAGAACAAAGAGGTCGCCGAAGTAAGCGAGGGTGATAAATGCCCAAAATGCGGGGCCCTGCCCGCAAATGCTTCGCATCAAGCGATGCAGGCGGGAGAAGTCAAAGTTGGTCGTGGAATCGAAGTAGGTAATATATTCCCGCTAAAAGATAAATATTCCAAGCCGATGAATGGTACGTTCCTTGATCGAGAGGGCAAAGATCAGACTTTCGTGATGGGATGTTATGGTATCGGCATAACTCGCGCTCTCGCCACCATTGTTGAAGTCCATTATGATGTAGCCAAGAACAAGATGATCTGGCCAGAAGAAGTCGCACCTTACCAGGTTCATCTGATCTCCTTGAATCAAAATGAAAAGGCCGAAGAAATTTACAAAGATATGTTGAAGAAAAACATTGAAGTTCTCTACGACGATCGTGAAATGTCGGCTGGTGAGAAATTCGCTGAGGCTGACCTGATTGGCAGCCCGATCAGAATTGTCGTAAGCAAGAAGACGCTGGATTCTGATTCGGTAGAAATACTAAAAGGTGGGGAGATGGAGATGGCGAAGATTTCTGGCCTGTCTGATAAGATTTAAGGTAATTATTTCAAGAAACGACACTGGCCCCGGTGTCGTTTTTTTGTTGACGTAATATCTCAAATCTGGTATTGTCATGTGTTCTCAGCGGGAACAACGCACATTCCAAAACCTATTCTGAGGGAGGAGATGATATGGGTGAAATATTTCCCAGCTCTGCTGCGCACGAAGTCGTTCGTCTTGAATCGATAATCAAATTCATCGAGGGAGAGATCGCCGAGATGAGAGAGATAGAGAAAGTCAGGAGAGACAGAAGCGCGACACGGGTATTTACGCCCAGAATGAAATACCGCATGTTCACCACGCGGCAGCAAATCATTAACGACATGGGCATTGGCAGACTCAAAACGGTTTGGTATCTGACTGAGCGTATCCAGGCCAATCTCGATACTAATGATTTTTCATATTGGATAGAGGGAGTAAACCGCGCTGAGGATCTTGAGAAGGCGATGTATGAGATTCTTGAGTCTGTGGAGCGGAATGAAAGGCCAAAATCAGTCGCATCATATGCTAACCCGATTCATATCCATACGATGCAAGCATTGTACAATCTTAGGATTTTCCTCGGTAAGAGGAAGATGCTTAAGCGTTGGTTGGAGCTTAGTCGATCTCGCCCTGCGACCACTGTGATGAAAAAAATTAGAAAGATTGCCCAATTAGTTTCTGAGTTGGAGTGCTACAGCTACGAATTTATACCAGAGCACATCGAGCTCATAAGCGCTCTCCGTGATCAACTCGAAGAGTTGATCTCTGGAGGGGAAGAACCGACTGGCTCGTCAGAAGAATGACGAGCCAGCTTTTAATTATCTGGCACAAATTATATTTTTGGGTTAATATCAAGCTGTTATGAATACATACAAAACAATCACAAATATTCCTCCAGCTCCTGGCGTCTATCGTTTCTTGGATCAAAAGGGAAGGGTTTTGTATTTGGGAAAGGCCAAAAACCTGAAAAATCGGATCAAACAGTATTTCATGAAGGAGCTTGGTCGTGGACCAGCTATAGAAATAATGGTCAAAGAGGCTGCTGATATCAAATGGATCGAAACAGATTCTGAGATTGAGGCGGTAATCCTCGAGGCCGAACTTATCAAGAAGTTGAAACCCAAATATAATGTGAGGTTGAAGGACGATAAGAGTTTCCTGGCAATCAGGATTGCTAAGAATGGCAGAGTGGCAGGGGGACGGAGTGGTGGAGAATTCCCAATAGTTGAGCTTGTGCGGTTCAAAAATATTGATCTTTCTGACAGGACGGCCGATTATTTTGGTCCATATCCGTCGGGCTTGTTGTTAAAAAAATCGTTGCAATACCTGCGCAAGATTTTTCCATTTCGCGATTGTTCTAAAACAAAATTCAACACTTATCGCAAAAAGGGCCGTCCCTGTATATATGGAGATATTAGAGTCTGCTCTGGCCCATGTAACGACTGGGTGGATGAGAAGCAATACGTCAAAAATATTTCATATCTCAAAAGTTTTCTTCGCGGTAAGAAGAAGCTGATTATTGAGAGTCTAGAAAAAGAAATGAATCGATTGAGTCGGGCCAAGAAATTTGAAGAGGCGGCTCTGGTTCGAAACAAACTAGCGGCACTAAATCATTTGAAGGATGTAGCGATTGGGCTCAGAGATGATGTATTTGAGAAAAGAATAATTTTCAAGCGGATTGAGTGCTACGATATCGCAAACCTGCCTACCGGCAGGCAGGTATCGGTAAACAATTATGCCGTTGGCTCGATGGTGGTATTCAGCGACGGAAAACCAGATAAAGACGAATACAGGAAATTCAAAATAAATTCATCTGTCATCTCGAGCGACCAACGGGAGTCGAGAGATCTTTCATTTAAGATTTCTCCACCGACTTTGTCGAGTCGAAATGACAATGAAAGTGATTTATCTAGATTAAAACAAGTGTTGGAGCGGAGGTTCACCAACGATTGGCCAAATCCGGACTTGATAGTGATTGATGGAGGGACGCTACAACTGAAGATAGCACTTGAGGTACTCCAAAATTCTAGCTTGGATATTCCAGTTGTCTCAATCTCCAAAGGCCCAGAGAGAAAAAAGAATGATTTTCATTACGGCAATCCGTTCGTGGCGAGCTATCTAGCCGGCAATGAGGAAGCCAAGAATATTCTAATCTCGGCTCGTGATGAGGCTCATAGGTTTGCTATAGAATATTACCGCAAATTGCATCGCAAAGATTTGATCAAATAATATTGCTAGCCCTCCTGGTTGTGGTAATATTATTCCATGTTTAAAAAGTTTGCTAAAACCTGGTGGAAATGGCTCAAATTTGACCCCTCTGACCCTAGATTTAATGCAGGCGGAACTATCAAAATCGCCGTGATCGGTGGCGGAACCGGTTTGTCCAATCTGCTTCGTGGTTTGAAGAAATATTCTGACCAGATCACCGCCGTTGTAGCGGTAACAGATGACGGGGCCTCTTCTGGGGAGATCAGAGCCGAATACGATATGCTGCCGCCTGGAGATATCAGAAAATGCATCTCTGCTCTTGCCTATGACGAAGAAATGGTAGGCAAGGTCTTCGAATATCGTTTCAAGAAAAAACTTTTTGGTGGTCACACCTTGGGCAATATTTGGATTACAGCTATGACGGAAATTGCTGGCTCGTTTGAAAAGGCAATCGAAGTGACATCGAGTGTGTTCCAAACTGCCGGCAGAGTACTCCCAGCGACTTTGAATAAGATTGATCTAGCAGCAGAATTTATCGACGGTAGTACTATGGCTGGAGAATCAAAGTTTGTAAAAACTGGTAAGGCGATCAAAAGAGTATCCCTTTCTCGAAAGGGCGTTCGTGCATACGGAGGGGCGGTACGAGCAATTTCCGAAGCTGACTTGATTTTAATCGGACCAGGAAGTTTATATACCAGTATTATGCCCAATGTGTTGATCTCTGGGATTAGAAATGCAATCAAATCAAGTAAATCTGCGAAAATATATATTGCAAATTGTTCTACTGAACGAGGTGAAACCGAGGATTATACTATCGAAGACCATATTGATGCTTTGGAAAAGCATGCCAATGGTAGATTTTTCGGTCACTGTCTCGTCAATAGCAAAGTTCTCAGGCGTTCGATCAAAAGCGATAAGCTTGGTGAGGTTTATAATATCACCACCCGCGCGCGAGAGATAAATGGTATCAAGATTGCGCGCGCCGATCTGCTGGATTCGAGAAATCCCCTCTATCATGACTCAAATAAATTAGCCAAAAAGGTAATTGAATTGTATAATGAAATCAAATCAAGTAAGCAATAAATTGGCAAGAAAGTAAGCTTGGAGGAGTATGAAACGTTCTATTATTGTCGGCAATTGGAAAATGTATGCAACTAGTATCGCTGACGCTCACATATTAGCGACTTCGATCAGAAATGGCGTGGCCAAAGTCCCAGGCATAGAAGTAATCATATGTCCACCTTCAATCTGGCTGACAGAGATTGCTGATATTTTGAAGAAGAATCCCACGACTATGCTTGGAGCTCAGAATTTATTTCATGAATTCGAAGGGGCTTTTACAGGAGAAATTTCTCCATCGATGCTCAAAGAAGTAGCAAATTATGCGATTATCGGCCACTCAGAAAGACGGGAATATTTTGGCGAGACTGATTTTGATGTCAACGAGAAAGTGCTGGCAGCTCTCAAAGCCAAGATTACTCCGATTGTCTGTGTCGGAGAGCGAAGGGCCAAGAACAAACCGGAGGAACCGGTCAAAGAATTAAAAGAAGCGCTTGATCATGTTCCCAAGAGCAGACTCAAGGATATTATCGTGGCCTATGAACCGGTCTGGGCAATCGGCACGGGTGAAAACGCCGAGCCAGAGTATGTCGCCAGAGTGATCAACAGGCTGCGAGAGATTGTGAGCGACTCAACCCCAATTTTATATGGCGGTAGCGTTAAATCATCAAATATCAAAGGTTACGCCGAGAGGCCAGAAATCGACGGTGTCCTTGTCGGTGGTGCCAGTGTTCGTTCGGGCGAGTTTATCTCAATATGCAAAACATGGTCAGACGTTAAAACGATTAAGAAGTAGGAGATAGCATGAAAATTGCAATTACACATTTGGAGAAGCAGCAAGCACAGCTCGACTATGTGCTTTCCCAAGTACGAGTAAAACAAGATATCGTAAAGAAATCTGAAGCATTTGTGACGATTCGCGATCTAAAACTGCCCAACGTCAAAACTTCCCCTCAAATCGACAACCTCGTAGCTACTATAACTTTCCCGATACCCGCCGAAACAGCTTCTCTACTCGCTAAATTGGAAG
>CAZGJE010000003.1:0-24426 GCA_964526355.1 uncultured Candidatus Saccharibacteria bacterium | reverse complement strand
GTTTTACCGGCGCCGTTTGGCCCCAAGAAACCGACAAACTCTCCTTCTTCTATTTCAAGGTCTAGCTTGTTGACGGCAATATGTTCCTCTCTTTGCATCTTAAAATGTCGCCAGTCAAACTTTGATTTGCTAAAGGTTTTTGTGATTCCTTTTGCTGAGATAATGCTCATATATTTCCTTATTTTATTATTCTCCTAAGTCCCAACTGTTGACTCCCGACTAACTCGACGCACTTCCATAATTTTTTTCGCCCAACTTCCATACAAACCTGGCCAAGAAGACGAAGACAATCGTCAGTACCAACATATACGCGACTTGACTCAACTTCGGCTCGAAAAGCAGGGTTTTGACGGGCAAGTAGGTGATAACCAGTATCGGAAGAATGGTTGAGAGTAGAAAATTCAGGAGCCATGGATAGACACTGGCGGGGTAGCGCATTATGGTAGAAAGTTTGTCCATGAGGTCAGTTAGCCCCCAGCTCTTAATAATCCAGAAAGAGGGGACGACGGTGATAACTTTGATCGCGTAATACAGAAAGAATGAGAGTCCGAATAAAATAAGGAACCAAAAATAATTTATCAGTGGCAGAGGCCCGCAGTGCGCTAGGGCGTATATGAGTACCGACAGATTGAAAAGAAGTTTGATCAATACATACGCCCTGGGCTTGCTGATCGATACCAGAGTCATGGCATCAAATGGCTTGGTCCGATAAAAATCATAGTCGCCAAGTCGTATCAGCTCATTTGCCAAAGAATTCAATCCTCCCTTTGTCCATGCACCATGGATAATGCTAATTGTCTGGGAAAAGGCATAGAGAAAGAGAACTTGGTAGATGGTCCAGCCACCCAAGGTTTTGGTATTCATGAATATTAGAATGATAAAAATTACGGAATTAATAATATCAAATACCTGAAACAGCACGCTCGACAAAATAAATCCAGATATCTTGGAATCTCGGAGAAGAGCATTCCTCCAAATGATATGATTGATTCTCAAAAATTTCTTCATCTTCCCGTTCCCGTATAATATTTGATCGTTTTTTTGTATATGATTTTGTATGTCAAAATGAAGATAACAGACCAGAAAATTATCATCGCCCAAGCTGTTAAGATTTCATGCAGACTCATCTTGTTCAAAAATATATTGGCCGGGACGTAAAAAATATATTTAAAGGGCAAGAGATTAAAAATAAATTCTATTTTTTCTGGGAGAAAAGCGAGCGGGAAGAAGGCGCCAGCTAGAAACATCGCTAAATAGTTTCCAAGCTCGATATTCGACTCCTGATCGCCAAATTTGAGGCAAAGTACGTGCAAGCAGATATTGAAGGCACAGTTCATAACGAATCCAAGCATAATTGTGATTACGAGGTACAGAGTATTCGGGCCGGAGGGGAGCGTAATAAACTCTCTGGCGATCAGGAACATGATTATGGAGGCAGGTAATGACACGATCAAATTTATTATTTTTTCGCTGAATGCGTCGATATAACTAATCGATAGCACATTCCAGGGTTTTATTAGATCGTTGGTGAAATACCCTGACCAGATTTGCCAGTTCACATACATCGAGGTCATCACATCGGCGAATTTAAAAATTATTTCTGATATGAAATAGTATGAAATAATACCAGAAAGAGTATAGCCAGCGATTTCAACAATGTTGCCCGATTTATATACGGAAGTCCAGAGGGCAAAGAACACGAAAAAATAAACTAGATCGAAGGTGACCAGGAGAAAATAGTTGCCAGTGTAGGCAGTATTGACCTTCATCGTGGTCAAAAAGTATTGGAAATACTTGTTCATTAATATATTTTACCACATTGAAAAGCCAGATATAATTGGAAATATTGATTTAGCCAAAATCTTTTGATATTATCTCTCCATCCAGTACCCAGCTGGATCCCTATAGTGATCGCGTTCCACGGTCTATGCGGCTTAAAACGCCTCCCCATTGGAAAATGATCGCTTCTTTCCTTTGACCAAAGAGTTAGACCACTCTTCTGGTCCCGACTGCGCTGGAGGTGCTTATGCAGAGGGTAGCCTTTTACTACCGCTCGACAGGCCTCGCAAGCGTCTTGGTGGCAGCTCTGGCCCTCGTGCCAGACGACGCAACATTTGGTATCGCTGCTCAAGCGCCACCCTGTGTAAGCTTGCATCCTGTCACGGCACCCGGAGAGAGATGTCGGGGTGACCCTATCTTCTCCTCTCTGGGTCAAACAACCTAGTCCAGCCGCTGGTGCGGCACAGATCGGGCGAGAGCGCCCACAGTCACGGAAGAATTCCGAAACATCGGTTACGTACCGGCTCGAGGCGGGCAGCCGCCACTGAAAACACGATCCGTAAGCGTGGTCCCCGGGCTTTCCGGGGGCCACACCAGGCAACCTTCATATCAATTTCCCCTCTGGGGATTTTTTGTTTTTCACAAATAAAATAGGTGAAAGATATAATATCTTCCACCTTGATATGGGTCTCACTTCACGCACAATTTTGCCTGTTCCTCGCATATGATCGCGACGAATTCGGCGATCCGATCTTCGGTAACACGCTGTTCGAACGAACGAATACCTGCTGCCCGGAGGCGCTTGGCCTCGGGCATGACAGCAATCCGTTTGATCCATTCGAGTTCTACATCACCGAGCGAGTAGACTCCACACTCGTAGCCTTCGACGAGCAGAATCCAGGTTTCTGCCATGCAGGCGTAGACAATCCCCTCGGGGAAGTCGCCGAAGAACCAGGTTTGCTCAGCTATGTCAGGGATTTCAACAACTGCGCCATCGATCACCATGATTTTCTTATTGCCTGCAATCTTTGCCGCCACATCCCTGGGTCTAGCGGCGTCGGCTACAATCGTTCCTGGCAGGAAGTCGCTTGCCTGGATGTCCAACACGTCTGTAGCACTGGTAATTGTAATTACGAGAAGTGACTCGAAAAGCGCTTCCTGGATGATGTCTGTGACATAAACTTCCAAATGGGGGTTGGCTTTCATGATTTCGGCTGAAAGCGCGAACAAAGGGCTAATATCGCTGCCAGCACGTCCAACCAGAAAAAGCTTTTTGACGTGCGGCGCCAGCAGTTTGGCGCAGTTGCGACCACAGCTTCCGCCTGCGCCGATAATTGCAGCCGTCATGGTCTCGGTATTATAGCCAACCTTGTCAGCCATAGCGCGGAGGCCAAGTACTGCCATCAGAGCAGTAAAGGCATTACCTGTCGTTACAGCCAGATGAGAGCCGAACTTCTCGGCGATTGTCTGGCCTTTGTCACGGACAATAGCAGTCCAGCCGCCCAAACCCACTATCATTGCATTGCGCTTGAGCCAGTGTCGGATAATCCGGATCATGAAGACGATGGTAATCCAGGATAGGAACCAGTTCTTCATCATCCTGGGTGTAAATGGCACGCCCACAAACCAGAGTTTGGCAAGTTGTTCGTTCCCCGCTGTCCCGATCTCCTTCGAGATAAACCCCATCTTTAAGATGTCGGGTTTCAGAAAGGTCACGATCTGCATTAGCGGTGCGATAGCCCAGGCTGGCCATTTCGCGAAAAACGGATACTTCTTGACCACATGACCCTTCATGTGTTCGATTGTCTCAGAATTAACGAGGAAAATGCCCTCAATAGTTCTCGGTTGCGCTAATTCCAGTAGTTGTTGCATAGCTCCCTCCCTTGTGTGCGTCGACTTAGCATGATTGCTAAAGTTTGGATGTTGACACTATAGCGCAAAATGTGTTCTTATGCAAGGATAACATCGCGAATTTATGTATTTCAAAATTGAATAAACGGTCTAAAAAGCGTATAATTTCATTATGAATTGGTTAATATTTTCTATCATTCCGCCAGCTCTCTGGGCACTTTCTAACCACATCGACAAATACATGCTGGGTAAATTTTTCAAGAACCGCGATGGCGGTCCTTTTATGTTATTTACCGCATTCTTTGGTGTATTGGTCGCTCTCTATGTATTATTGTTCCGTTTCAGCTCCATCTCTATTGAGCCAAAATCAGCACTGATAATGTTGGTTTCTGGGGCAGCTAGTTTCCTGAGTGGTTATCTCTATCTAGTTGCGCTAAAAAAGGATAGTCCATCAGTCGTCGTACCACTGTTTCAGCTCATCCCTATTTTTCGCTATTTCCTCGGCATGTTTTTCTTAAATGAATTCCTGTCTGGCCCCCAGATTTTTGCTTGTCTGCTAGTTATCGCCGGTTCGATGATCCTAACTCTAGAATCTGTTGGTAACAAATTTAAACTCAAGATGCATGTCATATTACCGATGCTATTGTGCACTCTAGTCACAGCTGTCAACGGATTGGCCTTCAAGTATGTGGCGGTAGAGAGCAACTACTGGAATACACAGTTTTGGGATTTCTTGGGCCTCTTCATCGCTGGTGTCGTCGTATTTAACTTGAACCCAAGCTGGAGAAAAGTTTTTTCTGAGATCATCGGCCACAGAAAGTCCTTTGTCCTGGGCATTACTTTTTTCAATGAGATTATCAATGTGGCGGCTGGCTTGATTTTCACATATGCGATGTTGCTAATGCCTCTTGCTATCGTTTCGGTAGTCAGTAACGGGTTGCAGCCGTTCTTCGTCCTTCTCTTCGGTGTCATTCTCACTCTTCTTACACCGAAACTTGCACACGAAACATTATCAAAGCGAAATCTGGTCCAAAAAATTATCGCAATCGGGGTAATCTTTTTAGGCACATATTTATTAAATAGATAATTCAGATGGAAAGCATTCTAGCAAAAACAATTGAGTTTGTTGACGGGGCATTCGGCAAGAAGAAGCCGCACTATGAGAGAACCCTACATTGGCTCCTAGTGTTGCGACCCAAGGCCGATTTGACTCTCCAGATTGCTGCGTATAGTCATGATGTAGAGAGAGCATTTAAGACCACGAAGGGGGACCGTATGCGACTGATATATGAGCGGCCTGAACAATTGACGGAACATCAAGAAAAAAGTGCTTCGATAATGTATGATTTTCTCACACAAGAGGGGATGGCCAAGGAGTTTGCAAACTTAGTTAGCGAGATAATATCAAAGCACGAGATAGGCGGTAGCGATGACCAAAATTTGCTCAAAGATGCCGATTCCTTAAGCTACCTTGAGGTAAATGCTCCTAGGCATGTCGGCCATCTCGGCGAAGTTCCAGAGGCAGAAATGAGAAAAAAGTTTGATTGGATGTATAAGAGAATTTCCTCGACCAAGGCCAAAGAGCTGGCGACACCGCTATACAGTCGGGATGTTAACTTGCTCGACGACGCATTGCGGAATATAATCTAACAAAGTATTAAAAAGGAGCTAAATGACCAAGGCAATTTATGCGATCTTTATGGGAGTCCTGGCTGCTATCACTATTAATTTTGCGATTCAGACGTTTTATCCTGTCACGAATTATCCTGAATATCCTGCTGAGCTTCAGATGGTTTCAGGTGATTTGACTTCCTCTCAGCAAGCTGCTCAGACACAATATGATTCAAAGGTTGAAGATTACAACAAATCATCTGATACCCACTCACAGATATCATTGGCAATGGCACTGTCTGCAAGCTTGGTCTTGATTGCAGTCGGTATATTCTGTTCATCGGGAAAATTGGCCCCGCTTTATAACGGCGCCGCAGTTGGCGGCCTTGTGCTTCTTTACCTAACATTCATACCGAATCCATACATTGTTTCATCTAGATTCAACTTTTATGCAGTTTTGATCAGTCTTCTGGTCGTGAAGGGCATTGGCCTACTAAAATTTGGCAAGCTAGATAGCGCTAGCGACACAAAGGAATAATATGATCAAAATACTTTATTCGATACTTCTCGGGGCGATAATTGCGCTATTTATTGGTCTGGGTATCGAAGTCTTCTATCCTGGGGAGAAAGCACCAGAGTATCCAGCTGCCTTGCAATATTCCACTGATAAAACTGGCACTGCACTGGCGACTATTGAGGCACAGAGAAATTATGACCAGATACAGAAGGCCTATCAGGAGAGAGACGGCAAGCACAACAGAAATGTTTCTATTATTGCTCTCTCTGCCAGTATCATTTTAATGGTTACAAGCTTGCTGATCGTCGACAAAGTTGTTATTTTTTCAGACGGCATTTTGCTCGGGAGTCTTTTCACCCTCATCTATGGCATAATTCGTGGAATGATGACGGAGGATGTAAAATTTCGCTTCATTATAGTGACTGTAGGCATGCTATTTGCTCTTGTTCTTGGCTGGTTCAAATTTGAAAAAAGAAAAGAAGAGATCAAAAAATGACAGAAGTCAAAATACTGATACAGGGCTGGACCAACGCTGACTCAGTCGAAAAAGGAGAAGAAGAGAACGACGCCTGCACGACCTCTCTGGTTTTGGCTGGAGAGTACAGAATTCTTGTTGACCCGGGCGTGTTAAACGATCAACAAATCTTGGTTGATTCGCTTGCCAAAGAGGGTCTGGCGATCAAAGATATCACCCATATCTTCATCACACATTCTCATATCGATCACTACCGGAACGTCGGCATGTTTCCTGCAACGACGCCCGTTGTCGAATATTGGGGCGAGTGGATCGGCGGAAAACCAAAAGAGCGACCCAAAAATATTGGGCCAGATATTGAAATAATCAAAACTCCAGGTCATAGCTATGATGGTCTTTCGATGTTGGTAAAAACTGATAAGGGGACAGTCGCTATCGTTGGCGATGTTTTCTGGAAAGAAAATTATCCCGACAAAGATCCATATGCACTTGATAATGAAAAATTATCAGAATCCCGCAAAAAAGTTTTAACCCTTTCGGACTATATAATTCCTGGCCACGGCGGAGTATATAAAGCAAAAGGTTGAGGATACAAAAAATAGCTCCTTCGAGGGAGCTATTTTTTTTAATTCAATTATTTCAGAATCGCATCGATCTTCTGCTTCAACTGATCGTAGGGAACGTTGCCGGTCAGATCCTGAATGTTGCCCTCGTCATCGATAAGGAAGCTTGCTGGAGTTCCAGTAATTTTTAACTTATCTCCATCGGCAGTATCGCTATTGATCTTCTGCTCATATTTCGGGTTATCGGCGTCGCTACTAAATTGGTTTACATCCAGCCCGAGTTGTACTGCATATTGGACTAAATCATCATTCGAAAACCCTGTGCCATCGGCCTGAGATTTTTCGAACAATATATCTGCGTACTCCCAGAATCTACCTTGGTTTCCGGCTGCCTCAGCTGCAGTACCGGCTCCCTTGGCTGCTTGGTGAAATGGTAGCGGATAATGACGGAAGACCCATTTGATCTTGCCTGGGTAGGCAACCATAATTTCCTGGAGAGTATAGGCGTATTTTACGCAATACGGGCACTGAAAATCGGAGTATTCGACGATAGTGATTGGTGCGTTCAAATTGCCACGAACATGGTCGTTAGCTTTAATTTTCAGTATTTCTGCTTTTTCAGTATTCAGATTTGGTGTTGGCAATTTGCCTCGTCCCTTTATCAAAAAATAACTTAGCCCTGATACTAAGACTGCAGCAATTGTTACAAATATAATCTTATCTCTCATATTTTCCTTTATTACAAATAAATCTGCTCGATGAAATAATCGGCAGTATGTATAATCTAGCGCCCATACCCTTTCCTGTCAACTCCATCTTTTACATTACCTTGATTTTGGGTTAAAATATTAATAATAACACAAGGAGGGGAATGGCCAAGAAAAACTCAAGCGATAGCGCAAAAAATCACCATGCAGGTAAAATAGGTTACGCTAGTATTGTTGTAACCAACGCTGTAATGATTTGGGTCGTAAGCAATTTACTGGCCTGGCATGTCCCGTTTCTCACCACCGATTTTGACTCTGTCCAATGGATTTTGACTCTCTCTTACCTTGCGACCATCGTCGGGAATCTTCTGCTTATCCTACACGATCCCAAATGGTTCCATGGTTTTGTCCGCCTTATCATGAACAGCTTCGGGCTTCTGGCGCTTTTGTCGCTATTTTTCGTCTTTCCATTTGATTTTTCTATGTATACCAGTTTCAACTGGGACAAACTAGCCAAGATAGTACTTGCTGCAGCCTCCTTTGGCACTACTATCGGAATTGTTGTTGAATTCATGCAACTTATCTTTCGCAAAGACTATCGCAACGCAGATGAATAAACTCTAGTTGAATATTATGTACATCTAAAGTATAAATGGATGGTATCTTGTTTTGTTGTGCCCGCGTAGCTCAGTGGATAGAGCGCTCGGTTCCGGTCCGAGAGGTCGGGGGTCCGATTCCCTTCGCGGGTACCACAAATATTGATTGACTTCCTTACAATTTATTGATAAATTGGATGGTCTTGCACTGCTAGACCATTTTTTGTTGAGAGAGGCAAATGCAATGAAGCACATACCAGAGATATACTTGGGCCTGCCAAGTTTTGGCGCCCAATTCATTCCCAAGCCGGAGTATCCGGCTGGTCAGGTAGACTGTTATCGTCGAATCCTCGAACAGGCCGGTGGCGATGTCGAGCGCTCGCGCGAGATCATCTACTTCGAATACTGTTCAATCGCCTCAGCGCTCATGGATATGGGCGAGGAATTCAGCGTGATCCGCTCATATGTCCAGCCTGGCTGGGAAGAGATGCTCAATCGTTTCGAGTCTGCCGGCTTCAAGTTCGTGGATTTCCCCCGGATCCGATATTCCAGGCTGCTCTACCCGAGGGACTTGGCGGTATACCTGCCCGACGGACGAACACTCTTCTGCTACCACCTCGATTACGATTTTGATCTTATGGAAGATGCCGGATTGAAGGTGGCCTTGAGTCAGCTCGGTGAAGGTGGCCGAATACTAATCGGAGGCGGCAAGGCGCTCTATCCCGAGACTCTAGCCCTCGAACCGACTACCGATCACGAAGAAGGCTATGTAGAGATTAGGCGGCCTGGGGACAGATTTGTGCGAGATTCGGGGCTAGAGGCAATAGCCTTGCCCACCCCGCTCATGATCAAACTTCCCGGCAACCACTCTCATTTCTGCAACCACCTTGATCTCACGATGGGATTGGTGGTTGACGAGGCTGGCGGGGCACATCTTATCGTCGATCCCAAGATGCAAGCCTGGCGGCGCGATCTTTCTGGTTTCATGTCTGTCGGAGAAACGCTCGACGCATATCGCCGAGCCTGCGATCAGTACCAGATCGAGCTTCACATCCCGAGTGACCCGCTACGGATACCGGCATCGCTCTGCTTCTATCGGTCACCGCTCTCCGGTAAAGTCTTGATGACCGGGGGTGAGGACCAGGTCGCCGAAATCATCGCTGGAATCATCGGCGAGGAGAACATCTACACTACCTCTGCCCCGATACGCTACTATCCGACTCTCGATCAAGCCGGCATTCACTGCCTCATCGGAGAATTACCGCCTTGGATGAGGCAGCTTGATCGATATGTGAGACCGGAGGTTACATGCTCTGCTTAATTAAGCAGAGCTTTTTAGTTCAAAGAGCGAGACGGATTGCGAAGTATAACACGGCCATCCCGAGTATGGTCATGAAGGTGGTCCAGAAGGTCGGGTGATGATGATGGCTCTCTGGAATCAGATCGCTGGCACCGATGTAGAAGAAGAAGCCTGTGAAGATGGCCAGGATCAGTCCAAGTGTGGCTTCACTCACGTTGAGCAAAAAGGCGATTAACACACCAAGAGCAGGAGCCAAAGCGTCCAAAATCAGCCATTTGAGTGCTTGTTTCTTGCTGCCCTTCTCCTTCAAAATCATGCTGACGGTGTTGATTCCGTCAGAGAAGCTATGGGCCAGGACGGCGGCCGCTACAATCCAGCCGACTGCAGGGGAGACTTTGAAAGCAAGACCGATGACAAGACCGTCTAGGAAACTATGGAAGATCAGGGCTGAAGCACCCAATTTGCCACTATGATCTGGATTCTCGCAGTGCTCACCGTGGCTATGGCCATGAAGTGAAAAAGCTCTGTCTAGGAGCATATAAATGACAAAACCGGCAGCGATTAGAAGCATGGTGGTGTTAATGCTATATGTGCCGCTGACCAGAGCCAGTGATTCTGGAAGCAGGTCAAAAAAGGCGACACCAATCACGGAGCCAGCCGAAAAGCCGAGAATCAAATGTAATTTGTCTTTGAAACGAATTGCGAAAAGCCCGCCCAGGAAAGTACTAACAATTGTAGCGAGACTGACGATCAGAGCCATAAGATCCTCTTATTATTTTTTATAAAGTCGAGCTTTCGTATCCTGAAATAGATTGCGTGTACCTGCTTCAGATATTGGCTTCCGTATTTTAAATAGAAACGAAAGTGAGACGACGCGAGTTTTGTCTCCGATCGAGGAGAAAAGCCACTCCTCAATCTGGGCCAAGACTTGATCCAACAGATAAACGTATACTACGTCGGCGGTTTTGAGTTCTTTCTCAACACTTCTAAAATCGCCTCTAATAATCTTAATATTATTTGTTTCTCCAGCTAACCAGACATTCAACTTGGCTTTGAGATAGCACCAAATCGAGCGATCTACCCCGATGCCCTTGGCTCCAAACGTTTTGGCTGCCATTATCAGCGTTTTGCCGTCACCCGAACCAAGATCTATGACTGTTTCTCCGGATTTAAGCCCGGCCAATTTGAAAGAGTCCTCGACTGCTCCCCTCCATGAATAGACGATCGGTACTCCAGTCAGGGCGGCCCAGAGAAGAGAGCTTTGCCAGAAAATTGTAACAAACAGTACAACGGCAACTATGATCAACAAAATTGCATATAAAATCATACCTTGAATGATAGATCATTTTGGAGAATTGTGAAAGTACCAATCAAAAAAACGCCAACATATCGAAGGCGTTTCTTTGAGACTTGCTTAGTAGCTTGGTACAAATGTGAGAGCGACACCCATGCTAGCACCGCGGCCGGTACGGCCGATTCGGTGGACATAGTCAGTGTAAGTTTGAGGAACGGTGTAATTGATAACGTGAGTAATATCTTTGATATCGAGTCCACGAGCGGCAACGTCAGTCGCGACCAAAATTTTGACATCATTGGTCTTGAACTGAGTCAAAGAACGAGCGCGTTCACGCTGTCTCTTGTCGCCGTGGATACAATCAGCTCGGAAGCCTTCATGTTTCAAATTGGTAGCCAACTTATCAACTTCTGATTTGGTCTCCGCGAAGATCAGAACCTTTTTGAATTCTGGAGTCTTGAGAAGATCAGTTAATTGGATAAATTTGGAATCCTTGCTTCGAACTCTGACGATATCTTGCTCGACATTGTCGGCAGTTTCACCAGATTTGACCTCAACAGTAATCGGATCGTTCAGGAATTTACTTGTCAATTCTTTGATCTTCGGAGGCATGGTAGCCGAGAAGAACAAAGTTTGCCTTTCGGCTGGTATTTTGTTCAAAATCTCTCTGATTTCATCAACAAAACCCATATCGAGCATGCGGTCAACTTCATCCAGGACAACATTGTTGAATTTGGTGAAGTCGATATAGCCTTTTTCGGCTAAATCCTTCAACCGACCAGGGGTACCAATCACAAAGGCAGGATTACGACGCAGATTTTGAATCTGCTTAAATATCGGCATACCACCGACGCAGGTAGCGGAGAATATTTTCATATTCCACGAAAAATCACGAAGCTCAACTTCGATCTGAAGCGCGAGTTCGCGAGTAGGGGCGATCACAATGACTTTCTGATCCCTATCCTTATAAACTTTTTCGATCAAAGGCAAGAGGAAAGCGGCAGTTTTGCCGGTGCCAGTATTGGCCAGACCGATCAAGTCTCGTCCTTCTTTGATGTATGGGAGAGCTTTGTCCTGAATCGGAGTTGGCTTGGTGTATTTCTTGTAAGCCAAATTCTTGTAAACTTCTGGGCAAAAACCGAAATCAGCAAAAGTACGCTCTGATTCGTAGACCGTCTCTACTTTTGGAGAGGCCTTTTTGACAAATTTGGATATGTCGATCGATTCGCTAAAGCTGCGTTTGCGAGGTCCCTGGGAACCACGAAAATTTCCTCTCGAGTTGTGAGAGAAGCGATTGCCCTGAGCTTTTGCGGGCATAAAGTAATAAGAGGCGGATTGGCGCCTTTTTTGCGTTTGCATTGATTTCCTTCTGTGTGGGCCCCGAAGGGGACCCATTAATAAATTCGTATTGCCGTATAGAACATCGAATTTATTACTACTTCGGAAATCTATAGAACAATCTTAATATAATATTATTATATCACTACTGCATAGAAAAATCAAGAGGGGGTACTAAAAATGACCGTCGAGAGACGATCATTGGTTCCAAGCCTTGTTGGACTCGGTATCGGGTATGTTGTGAAGGTGACCGGCCCTTAAAGACCGAGCTCTGGCAGTCCCTCCGCGTACTCCAAGTTTCTGGAAATAGTCGTCACCGTAGCGCGCCTTCTTGGTCGCGATGGCAGCGGCCCGATCCATAACTTTGGGCACTTTCGGCCGGCTTCGGCGAGCTTCCTTCTCCTCGTACTTCTGTCTGGCGCGGATTTCCTCAAGAGCTTCGATTTCACCGGGGGAAAGATGTCGGAGCAGGATCCGGCCGACAGCTTGTCTGGTACGGTAGCCAAACGGCTTGCCGAGCAGGCGAAGAGGCGGCAAGTATTCGCCGCTTTTCAGGATCTGACGGGTCCTCTCGACCAGATCACGTACACAGGGCTTGGCCTGGTCGAAGGGCTTCTTCACGAATGTCATGCTAACCTCACAGTCTTGCCTACTTGCGAGCAGGCTTTTGCGACGGGGCTTCGAATAAGATACGGACAGTGCTGTCAATGCCGTTTTTGACCTTTCGGTCTGACGGGGCGCCCTTTTGCGCCTCTTTGTATGACTTATCATCCATAATTCTGATGATACATGGCCCTACCTGGTCTCGCTTGACCTTGATCGGATTCTTGGGTACATCTACAACACTAATCATTTTCTCTACGACGTCGAATGCCGCAAGGTATTTGACGCCCTGTTTCATGCCGATGATCTGGATGATGATCTGCTTATTGATCGGGTATCGATAGATGCCAAGCTTCTTGTCAAAGGGAATCGACTTCCCCAGTGCGTCCGTTACGATTAAGCCGATCGGTTGGCCTGGGGCAACCCAGGGTTTGCGGATTGCCGAGATTGGCCGGATATTATCGGTCGCCCTAGGGCCGAGTACCTTGCTGGGCTGTTGGGACTTGGCAATTACCCGTTCCCTTTTTGTCGGAGGCGTAGGTTTCTGGCAAATCAGTATTGCCAGACAAGCTATGCCAGCAAGCAGTGATAAGATAATAGTCGGGTGATACCAGCGCATTTCGAATCTCACTTTCCTGGAATTCTGCGTCTGCAGTACTCAATTTATAACACAATTTGGCCTGAAAAGCCAGTCTCGGAGATCGGTAAAATAAAATTCCCCCGACGAGGAATTCGTCAGGGGGGGTGTAGGGGATAAGTTACGCCGGCACGGCGCCGTGCTGTTGCAGCTCATGGAGCGTCCAGAGCGTGCTTTTGCGCAGTTCGCCCATCATGTCGGCGTACCGGCAGAAACGGGCGTCGAACTCGATCTCGAAGGGGAGCCCGGTCTCGGCTGACCAAAGGGCGCCGAGACGGATCGACTCGCGCTGGTCAATCAGCCATTCGGTCACGCCCTGTCCCGGCAGGTAGTCGTTGTCGACGTACTGCTGGAACATGGACATGCGGGTGCCGGAAGCCAGCAGGGAGCTGAACTTCTTGTAGGCGATCGGGCCGCTGTTGAGGTGAATCCGGCCGCCGAAGACGTCGCCGTTGATCGCCATCTTGATACCGTTTGCGAAAGTTTCGCCGCCACCGCGTGTGTGGCAGAACTCGCCCTGCCACTCCACTACTTTTGCGCCGACACCCTGGTTTATCTGCTCGATGCCCAGGATTTGGAGCTGGACGTCGGTAAAGGCGTCGAGGAAGCAGGGGTCACCCGCTTCCTTGCCCTCGATCTGGAGCTTTTCGTCGGTGTAGCCGAGGTCGCGGGCTTCATTGACAGCGCCGATCAGGCCGCCGATCACCATTTCCCATTCTTCGAGCTTCGGGTTGTTGGTGTAGCTGAGCATCGGATCGTCGCCGTTGACCAGGCGTTGCCAGCGCAGACCGTCGGGACCGGTCCAGTAAATCACGTGGCCGAGGCCGTGGTTGGATTTACGGACGCGTGCCGACTCGGCGAAGGAGTGGACCATCGCGTCGTGGTGGATCTGACGCACGACCGGATCGGGGTTGATCAGGGCGCCGTCGTCGGACCAGGGCAGACCAAAGCCGGGCGGGATGATACGGCCGATGCGGGGGTAAACCCCTTCGTCGATACCGGACATCCAGGTGTCGAGTGAAATCGCGCGCGGGCTGTTGTACTGCATGGTGCTGGTCAGCTTCTCGTTGTTGCAGGGCACCATGAGCTCGTGCCAGAGATGAGCGGAGATCGCGATCTCGAAGCCGTGCTCGTCGTACAGCTCCTTGTTGAGGCCCTCGACCAGGCGCAGCGCTTGGTCCATGTCGGTGGCCCCACCATGGGTGGGATTACCGAAAGCCATTCGTTGCTCCAGGAGATGCCAGGATCCGCATAAGATGCGGAAAGTCGGGGTATGCATGGGATTTTATCCCTCCTCACAGAATTTTTGCCAAGCCCAAAATAGATACCGAAGTAGTCCATCTTGATCTTGTACAATGGCCGCATTATAACTACTTTGAGAGCGTTTGTCAACATAAAAAGGCTCGAGCCGTTGTCGGTTCGAGCCATTGAAATGTGTTTGCACGATCAGCTTGCGAAGAGCAAGACGGGATCCTGTTCAAACATTAGTCGCGAGTTCATCTGTTGCATTTGAGACAACAGTTCGTCCACCCCAGCATTCTGGCGGGCCGCTTGGCGGATTAGGCCGTGGAAGTGGCTGAGAATCGCCGGAGGGAAGCCATCGTTGGGATCGGGGAAGAGCTTTCGAGCGTATTTTGTCAGCAGAAGCGCTTCCTCTCCGAGATGGTGTCGGAAGATGGAGTCGACGGTGCAGACTGTCATGAGTATATCGATGTCGCGTTTCTCGACAATTCTCCTGAGTGGAGAGTGTTGCCAAGCGAAGGCGAGGGCATCGCCCTCGAACCACTGACCGAGCATTTGCGCCTGACTATGCACGCCGACGATCGAGCCGAATTTCACCAGCCGGAGAAACATCTCCTTGTTGTTCATAGACCAAGCATAATGGCTGGGTAGCAGATATTTTCGATCGAAATAATTTAGTTGGAGATGCTTTTCTATGCTCCAGGTGAACATAATCTCGGCAGTGTCTCGCCAGTTGTGTTCTGCAACGTAATGCAGGATGGTTCGGCCGCGGTTGTCGGCGATGTTGAGATCTGCGCCGTATTGGGCCAACAAGTCGGCCGCCTCGTACTGGTGGGCAAAAAGTGCCAGTGCGAGAGGAGTATTGCCGAAATCATCTCGGCAGTTGATATCAGCACCATTTTGCAGATGGTTTGCAACGGTGCCAGCCCGTCCATGTTGCGCGGCGAGGTGAAGCATTGTTCTGCCGAGGCTCTGATGCTTGCCGCGGCAATATTCTTCGCCGTTACAGGCCATTAGCGATTCCAATGCATCAAAGTCCTGGTTTGCGATAGCCAGGACAAATTTGCAGTGGTTTCTGCCACAATGACCAGTAGGTTTGTCGAGTTCCGGGCAAAAGCCGCGGAAGAATGGAGTCATATATGCCGCTGAAATACCTTCAGGGGCATGGCTTTGATGCAGTGATGTAACCATTCGAGTCCCCCTTGTCGGTTTGTTACCACCAAAAACTGCTCTTTTGGACAAAAGCAGTACATGTTAAAGTACGAGCGCCTCCTATTGCTAATGAGTATATCAGCCTTTTATGTATATTAACCTGTGGATATTATATCCAACTAAAAACAGCCTGCGGGTGCAGGCTGTGGCTAATTGCGAAGTATCGAGGACGGGTTGAGACCGTACCGGATCACTTCAGTTAAGTCAGTCACGATTGCTCGTGCCGTGACGTGGATGGCGTTGACGTAGGCGTCAACGTTCGAATGTCCATGACCCTTGATGCAGGTGCCATTGACCCCGAGGAGCGGCGCGCCATTGGAACGCTCGTAACTCAGAGGCCGGAGGGCCCATTTCACCGCCAGGAATGCCGGTGCCAGATACCAGAGACGGTGGCCATATTCCTTTATCACTTCGGAGGCGCCCTCTGTTGCCTTCAGGGCGATGTTACCGACGAAGCCGTCAGCCAGAGCAATGTCTATTCCCAGATCCTGCAACAACTTGTTGGGCTCGAGGTGAGTTTTGCTAAGGCGAAACAGCCCTTTCTCCGACAAATCTTGCAGAAGCGGATAAGTGTCTCGTACCAGTTTGTTGGCTTTGCCAAGTTCACTGCCGATGGAGAGCAGAGCAACGGTCGGGTTGATCTTGCCCTGGATCTGCTTGGCGAAGAATGACGCGCCGATCGCCCACGACGCCAGCATCTCGGGTGTCGAGTCGACATTGGAGCCAACATCGAGTAACACTTTGGAAGTGGGCAGGACCGCGGCCAGTGCAGGCCGTTCAAATCCTTCAATCGTGCCGAGGATGTGGTTGGCCATAGCCACGTAGACGGCAGTATTGCCGCAACTGATCGCTCCGCCCGCCTTGCCAGCTTTGAGTAACTTCAGCATGACCGACAGTGACGAGTTTTCGCGCTTGAATGTCGAGTATTTGACCGACTCGTCCATCGCAATCATATCTTCGCACGGAATGATCTCGATACGCCGGTAGCAATTCCCCTTCATGAAGGGAGTAATTGCAGCCGGATTTCCGACCAGCAGAAACTGAAATTCGGGCAGTTGGTACATCGCCTTGACCGTAGCCAAGACAGGGACACGGGGGGCATTATCGCCGCCCATCGCGTCCACAACTATAGTCTTCTTCATGACACCCCCCTTGTGTTTTGCATGCAGTAAGATTTCGTGATAATAACACGAAAGAGCTATATTGTAAATAATTTCTCTATCTTTATGAGTAGGAAAATTGTGCAAATTATGATAAACTCTCAAGGCAAAATTAATTAATCAAATTATCAGATGACCAAAAATTTCAAATATTTAGATATTATTACAGTTTTTTTCGTAGCAGTGCTTCTAATCTCAAATATTGCCTCGACCAAAATTGCACAAGTCGGATTCATGTCGTTGGACGGAGGCACGCTACTTTTCCCTCTCGCCTATATCTTCGGAGATATTCTAACTGAAGTATATGGCTATGGGCGATCTCGCAAAGTTATTTGGCTTGGATTTGCTAGTGCGATATTGATGAGCCTGACATTTTACGTCATTGGCCTTCTCCCTTCGGCCTCTGGTTGGGACAACCAGGGTGCTTACATGACGATCCTTGGCCAGGCTCCTAGGATCGTGCTAGCTAGTCTGATCGCCTATTTTGTTGGGGAGTTTAGCAATTCCTTCATTCTAGCCAAACTCAAAATAGCGACCAAGGGCAAATGGCTCTGGATCAGAACCATCGGCTCGACCTTGGTCGGTGAGCTTCTAGACAGTACGATATTCATACTCGTCGCTTTCGCTGGAGTGCTCCCAAGTGAACTTCTTTATGAGCTTATCGTATTCAATTATCTATTCAAAACAGCTGTCGAAGTCGCTTTTACCCCGATCACCTATGCTATCGTTGGTTTTCTAAAGAGACACGAGCATGAGGATTATTATGATACGAAAACAAACTTTAACCCTTTTTGGCCTCGTGTCGAGAAAGATTAAGTAAGAATAAAATCCTCCCCTGATAAGGATCAGGAGAGGAGGTAGATGCTACTGGTGCTTGTAATAGAGCGCGCACCAGCCTGGCTTGTTCTCGAGGATGAGTTCATGGATGACATGCTCGTAGCCCGCGGTCAGGTCATCCTCGTCCCTCAGCATTTGGGAGTAACCTCGGACTCTGTCGAAGAAGCCGCTGTCAAGCGGATCGTTTGGGAATGAATCTTGGTACTTTGGCGAGATTTCGACGATTGCGTCCAGGTGTAAAGAAGCGCTCATGAATGGATGGGCGCTGCTCTCAGCCCTGCTGATAAAGTTCCAGACGGTTTTATCGCTATCTCGCTTGATGCACTCGATCAGCTTTTCCCATTTCCGCCACTCTTGAGGCGAAAGATAAGGATAGTCACCCTCGTACAGGTAACCATCGTCCAGGAGTTCTTGAGCGTTCATGATGGTGCCCTCCGAGGTCGTTATCTCACTATAGACAATCACAGTCAAGAGAAGAAAATAAAAAGCCCGCCTCTGGGGCGGACTAACGAAATCACGGTTTGGTTCAGTTCGTATTGATAGGCACGGGGAACGAGTCCACAATTGCGCCCTTGTACTTGATAGTGACCTTGATTCGAAGGTCGGGGTCAGACAGATCTTCACCGAAGTATGAGTTGGCGCACTTGATCGGGAAATCGAGAGTGCAACCTGGTTTCACGGTTATCACCTTCTTGTCCTGCAAGCTCAAATCGGGATCCTGTTTCCAGGCGTAAAACACGCGGAATTGCCGCTCCCCAATCCTCATCTTTTCCTCGACCAGGAAGTTACCAACGATAATCTGTTCGCCCCTGTGCTCCTCCAAGGTTACCTTGTCCTCGAAGAATACAACAGACTTCCCGGCGAAATCAGAGCCGTCGTAGAATTCCTCGATCAACTTGTCGAAAACGTAGTTTCCGTCGCCTTCGTTGGAAATTTTGGCATAAGCCCTCGCTCCGATATAGCCACGGCTGTACATGTCACCCATGATGGGCGGCGAGCAGGCCTCGAAAGCGGTTACGCCGAGCACCATAACGGCTTTGGGCGCCGGTTTGGGTTCAGGGAGACTGACAGTCGGTGGCTGCTCGGTTGGCTGAGACGCCTTCTGCTTCGGGCAACCACTGAGGAAGAGCGCAATCATCAGAATCGCGCAGACGAGAAATAGGTTTTTCATGTGCGTACCTGCCTTGAAGTCACCGATAGACTCACTGGTCTAGGGTGGCGGGATAGCCGGTACTATAACACAAATATTAAGATTGGACAATTCTGAATTAACAAATTAGTCTACTGCCTTCGCTAAAATACCCGATTTTAATCCAGGACAATCATCTGATTTTTCAAAATTTCGTATGAATCACAAAAACACCTCACATATGTGAGGTGTTTCGTATTACTTGTTAGATTCCGCCCATATGTCCTTGGCCGCCCATTCCTCTACCCATACCTTGTCCCATACCCATTCCTCCGCGTCCGGTATATTCAGACAACTTGCTCTGATCGATACCGTTATCCGTGTACCATTGCTCAAGCTCCGTGCGTTCTTTCTCTCGAGCCGCTTGCAGCTCAGCATGCTTTGCTACCAGCTTATCTTCCTGCTCTTGCGTAATCACACCAGCTGAGACGGCTTTATCGAGCTGTGTTTTCTGCTCTGCTACTCTGGTCGCTTGTCTCTCTGATTCGATCGAGTCGAAGGCCGCGGTCACCTTATCCTCTGGTACTCCGAGCTTTTCTGATAATGTCGAGACCACTGCGGCATGCCCCATACCATTTGCTGCAAATACCTTATTCCCGCCGTACCAGACTGCGCCAGCTACGGCCAGTGTCAGAGCGGTTACAGATAGTAAAATTTTCTTATTCTTCATAATTCTCCTTATTTATTATTTTCTTATCGACCTCAATAAGATAATAGTCGAACAAACTGAGTAAAGGCTGAAGATGGCATGCAACAAAAAAAGACCAGAATAAATCTGCTCATTTTTTGGTGGAGGTGGTCGGAGTTGCACCGGCGTCCAACTGGTTGGAAACATATTTTCTACAAGCGTAGTGACCTTCAATTTATTCGGACTAAGCTTGGAAAGTCACCAAGAAACTTTTGTCCTATCTCAAGTAAATCTTACGTTTAGTCGCTTGAAAACCGATAAAACTGCATTTCGAATATTACACACGTGACCCGAAGTCGAAAAGCCTCGGACGTATGGCTAAAGCAATTAAGCTAAAGCTGGCGCAAAGCTAAGGCTACCGAAGGCAGCTTTTACTTTGCTAACAAGTGAGTTTGCACTTGGATTTGTCAGCGCTTTAAGGCGACCGACTTACCTGCTTGCGATATGTTTTCAATGTTCCAGCTGTCGAAGCTAATACACCCCCTAAATAAGTCAAAAGTCGAAAGTTAAAAGTCAAAAGATTTTTTGAATTATTTAGCGAGCCGTCAGCAATTGGTTGAATCAAGATCAATAATACTCTAAATTTGGTATTTTGTCAATCGTTATGAGCTCAAAAATAGCCCAGAAAACTTGCTTAATCCGAGAAATTAGTATACAATAAAGAGTCACTAAAAGAAAGACAACAAATGATTTGTCCTCGATGCAGCGGAAATTTGGTTGAGAAAGAGAAGCTTTGCGTTGAGAAGGGTGCTGACGGTAGAAATATTGTCAAACAAACTCAAAAAGTTTGGTATTGCAGAGATTGCATGTCCTCGATAACAGTCAAGAAATAAAAAATGGAGCCCACTGGGCTCCATTTTTTATAAAGTATTTTGTTAGGACTGGCCTGCAGATTTTCTGGCCTTGTTTCTGCTGTTCGCATCCAAGTGTTTCTTGCGGAGGCGTAGGCTTTTGGGTGTTACCTCGAGAAGCTCATCGTCTTCTAGGAAGTCGATACATTGCTCGAGGGAGAAGATGGTCGGAGGAGTCAGTACTGTGATTGCATCAGCGCTAGAGGCGCGCATATTGGTCAATTGTTTTTCTTTGGTCACATTGATCTCGAGGTCGTCTTCGCGTTGATTCTGCCCGACGATCATACCTTCATAAACTTCAGTATTTGGATGGATGAAGGTCGTGCCACGTTGCTGAGCGATATTGAGTCCAAAACTTACAGCTTTACCGGCCGAGTAGGCTATCAGGACGCCGTTTCTCATCTTTGGAATCTTGGCTCCGATTGGTTGGTGACGGAGGAACATAGTATTTGTAATCGCTGTGCCTTTGGAAAGGGTGAGTAATGTATTGCGAAGTCCGAGTGTGCCACGAGTGGTAATCTCAAACACAAGTCTTGTGGTGCCATCGGCGTTTTCCATTTGATTGTGGAGGATGCCACGACGTTGAGAAATTTCGCTGATGACAGAGCTTGTGAAATCATTTTGTACGTCGACGGTCAACTCTTCTACAGGCTCACAAACTGTACCGTCAATTATTTTCGTAATTACCTGTGGTTTGCCGACCTGAAGTTCGAATCCTTCACGACGAAGGGTCTCGATAAAGACTGAGAGGTGGAGCTCACCACGGCCAGAGACGATGTAAGTACTGTCGTCGCCAAGTCGATATTTCATCGAAATATTTGTCTCCAATTCTCTCTGAATTCGATCAAGAAGTTGGCGAGCAGTTACAAATTTACCTTCTCTCCCAGCAAATGGGGAGGTGTTGGCGTACATTGAGATTGAGAGCGTTGGCTCTTCGATCTCGATAGATGGGAGTGCTTCTGGATTTTCCTTGTCAGCGATAGTATAGCCGATCGTAGCTTTGGCAAGTCCGGCTACAGAGATAATGTCTCCTGCGGTCGCTTCAGTTACCTCGACTTTTTTGAGTCCAGAATTTACATAGATTTTTTCCATTCGGCCACTCTCGATGATGCCATTTTCGTTGATCAATACTACTGGCATATTTGTCTTGGCAATTCCGCGAGTAATGCGGCCGATCGAGTATTTGCCGATGAAGCTGTCCTGCGCTAGGGCTGAGATGACCATCTGGAAGCCACCCTCGTTATCGCCCTCTGGAGCAGGAATTGATTCGACGATAGCGTCTAGGATAGGGGAGAGATCAGCTGGCTGACTTTCATCGTCTGGCAACTCTGCCCAAGCCTTACCTTCACGTCCGATAGCGTAGAAAATTGGAAAATCAAGCTGTTCATCCTTGGTCGCCATCTCGAGGAAAAGGTCATATGTCTTATCGATGGTGGCAGGAATATCAGCGTTTGCTTTGTCAATTTTGTTGATAATCACGATCACTTTGAGGCCAAGCTCGAGTGCTTTCTTCAACACAAATTTGGTCTGAGGCATCGGGCCCTCTTGGGCATCGATAACTAAGACGGCGCCATCTGCCATATTAAGTGTTCTCTCAACTTCGCCGCCAAAATCAGCGTGGCCAGGAGTGTCGATGATATTGATTTTGACACCTTTATAATTGATGGCAGTGTTTTTGGCTAGGATAGTGATACCGCGTTCGCGTTCCTGATCGTTGGAGTCCATGATCAGTTCCTGACCCATTTCAGCTTCATTTTCGCGGAAAGTCTTGGATTGCTTCAAAAATCCGTCGACAAGAGTAGTTTTGCCGTGATCAACGTGGGCGATAATAGCGACGTTTCTGATGGTATTGTTTTTCATGGAAATAAAAAATCCCCTCGGGATTGTAGTTAATAGTGTTAATTTATAATAACAAAATTGAGCCTTGTTGTCAATCAGAGAGGGATTTGGCATTGACTAACCTTTCGGACTTCCATTATTATGAGTGGGCAAAAGAAAGTAACGAAAGCCATCGTATGAAGAACTTTATCTTTTTTTCAGTCGTCATCGTCATCCTAATCGGAGGATATTTTCTCTGGCCCAAGAAAACTGTCGCGCCTGTCAATGACAATAGCAAACAACAAACAACTAATGAAAATAAGGAGAAAGAAGTGAGCAAGTACCAATTCCCTGGGACTTTGGATCAGAGCCAAATTGCCAGCAAAAAGGCAGTGATCAAGACCGCAAAGGGCATCATAGAATTTACACTTTATTCAGACAAAGCGCCCAAGACAGTGAGCAACTTCGTATATCTTGCCGAGCAGAAATACTACGATGGACTTATTTTCCACCGAGTTGTCCCGAGTTTTGTAATTCAGGGTGGCGATCCGACCGGTACGGGAAGCGGTGGCCCAGGCTACAAATTCCCAGATGAGCCAGTCGTTGGCGATTATCTAGCGGGCACCGTAGCGATGGCGAATTCTGGCCCAGACACCAACGGCTCACAGTTCTTCATCTGTCTCGAAGATCAGCCCGGTCTGCCCAAGAGCTATAGCCTTTTCGGCCAGGTGACCAGCGGTATGGACGTAGTCAAGAATATCGTCGTCGGTGACAAAATGGACTCAGTCACAATCGAAGATCTCAAATAATAAGCGTCAGATCGATCTCAGCAGCCTACGGGTCACCCCATGACCCGTAGGCTTTTTGCCGAAGAAGGGGGGTTGATCCCCCTTTGCTCAGGTTCATTTCGAATCTTACAGGTTCGCATACGAAACCTCGCTTCGAAGGGATCTGCGGGCTGATAAGGCATCAGCCCTTGACATAATGTAAAGTCTACTTTACATTTATGGTATGGATGACAAAGATTTTCCAATCGAAATAAGGATTAGGGATTGGCGCAAGAAGCGCGATCTCTCCCAGGAGGAATTGGCTGACAAACTCGGTATTTCCCGCCAGTCGATTATCTCTTTAGAGCAAGGCCGCTCAATGCCTTCTCTGCCACTAGCAGTATCTCTCTGCCATTTTTTCGACACCTCCTTCGAAGAAATTTTTGAATTTAGCCATGAGATCGAAAATGTTTTGGTTGAAGAGACAGAAGGCGGTTTCGCCACACCGAATCCAACAAATTTAATGCCAAGGATCGATATTCTAGATACCAATGATGCGATTATTGTCCGGGCGGAATTGCCAGGGATGAAAGAGGAAGATATCAATATAGAAATCATGGACAATGTGATGACGATTGCGGGCGAATATTCCGATAACGAAGAGCGCTATTATTACAAAGAGAGCCATACCGGCAGTTTTGAGCGGAGTTTCACTTTGCCAGCCGTTGTGACAGCAGACAAAGCCGAAGCCGAAATGAAGAACGGAATTCTCTCGATCACGGTACCGAAAGCCGAGCCGAAGAAAGCCCAGAAGATTACGGTTAAGAAAAAATAGGTCTTTTCTCATAAAAAGATCCCTCATTGATGAGGGATCTTTTTATGTTCGATAAACAATTTCAGAAAGCCTAGTTGCGATTATGTAAATTTCTGCACCTATTTTAACAGCCAGAGAAGCAGAAAGGTAAGAGTAAGCGCGAATGAAAAAATCGAGCTCACAATAATTGAAGTCTTGAAGGACTTTGTCGAAAAGACTGCGATGTTTTCAAAATCGAGGGCATTGTCGGCGGCGATGAGCTCCTCTTCATTTTTCAGATTGCTTGAGGCGCCAGGACTATCGGAGACGAAGTGTTGAGCATATGGGAAACAGGCAATCTGCGAAGGTTTGTCGTCGAACAATCCGGGAAACCAAGTATTGGATTCAATATTTATCGCATCCGTCGGTATTAGCAGTGCTTTTTCAACTTCACATGGCTCAAATCGAAGAGAGAAAATATCGCCGTCCTGATGTTTTGCTGTATGTAAATGGCATTCCGCTGGTCTTTATTGAGCTTAAGGATTCCAATATAGCTCTAAGAACTGCTTACAATAATAATATTACCAACTACAGAAGC
>CAZGJE010000002.1:20956-25395 GCA_964526355.1 uncultured Candidatus Saccharibacteria bacterium | reverse complement strand
TCCGGTCAAAGTCGAGGAAGTCTTCGAATTTTCCGAAAATAAAGTCAAGGTAAACGGCAGGTACGATCTTGTTTGTGGAACTGTTGAAAGCGCGGAGATTAGAGATTTTAAGACTTCTGATGTACGAGAGCAGAAAGATGCAGATCGTAGAATCAAAGAATCAACTCAAATGAAAATTTATGCATTGGCTTGGTATGAAAAATACGGAGTCATTCCGAAAACAACTTTGCTCTTTATCGAGTCGGGGCTTAAGGGTGAGATAACTTTCGCAGAAAGGAATTTGGAAGAAACCAAGGCAATGATTATGGAGGTAGCGGATGGACTTCGCAAACAAGATATGTCAGCGAAGCCAGACATGTTCCAGTGTAAACTATGCCCATACTCAGATATATGCCCGGATAGCAAAGAAAAATAAGCGATAACAAAAGAAGGAGTTCTATGACCGACCAACAAATGAATATTAAATTTGATGACCAAACCGTTAAGGGTAGTTACTCAAACAATTTAATTATTCAACACACTTCCGAGGAATTCGTACTCGATTTCCTGAACGTTATGCCGCCCCAAGGAAGTTTAATTTCCCGGATTATTACAAGCCCTGGCCACATGAAAAGGATAGCCAAAGCGATTGAAGAAAATCTGAAGCTTTACGAGAAAAGCTTTGGCAGTATTACTGAATCAAACGAGCCCGATCGTAAAATTGGTTTCAAACCATAATAAATAAAATGCCCCGATTAACTCGAGGCAGGGCTGTGGATCTGTGAGACTTTAAGCCACTCGGCGGCAATCTCAATTGTAATAGGGTCTTTTTCAACGAAGAACCAGTACCATCCTCCTCCAGAAAAGACCAAGTATTGACGTGTTACAAGCAAACTCAAAAGCGCGCTATGGGCTTCTACAGGTATGACATCTTCCGGGATTCTATTTAAGACGCTCGATATCTGGACCTGTCTCAGACCACTTTGGCTGTAATTCTCGATAAGTACAGACCAAATCACGACAAGCCATTTCGCCGCTTCGATGGTGGGACTTAAGTAGATCAAGTTCATGGAATGCCTCCCCTCGCTCTGATTTCAAGATATTCTAGTTTTGTATATTAATCAATCCACAACATAATGTTTGACTTTTGTTCGACTAATTTTTTTGATATAATAAATTAAATAATGAAGAGGGAATATAATGAGCACGATCAGTCTAATCATCATAATAGCTTTGGCTTTTCTGGGCAGCAGTCTGCTGACTTTTACACTTTTAAAAAAGTTTTTGGCGAGTGGCGCCAACACAAATGATCTTGAGTCAAAGATATCCAAACTCTCAACTGACGCCCTGAGAAATAACTCTGAACAGTTTATCCAATATGCAAAAGAGATATTACAGGCACAAAAAAATGAGATCAAGGTTGACCTCGATGGTAAGAAATCAGCAATCTCTGAACTGATCAATGAGATCCGCAAGGATATACACAAAAACGAAGAAAGACTGAGTAAAAGCGATGAAGACAGAATCAAATCATTCTCAACCCTGTCGAGCGAGCTAAAAAGCCAGCAAGAGGTCACCAAAGATTTGAAGATGAGCACAGAAAAATTAAAAAGTTTGCTCTCCAACAACCAGCTTCGTGGAGCATTTGGAGAACAAGTTGCCGAGGATCTTCTCAAGATGGCTGGATTTGTAATCGGCCAAACTTACATCAAAAATGAGGCTCAGCAAACACAAACCACGCGACCAGATTTTACGATTTTGCTTCCCGATCAGACCAAGATTAATATTGATGTCAAATTTCCGTATTCATCACTCGTCAAAACACTTGAGGCCGACAACGATCAGGAGAAGAAGGCCTGGTTCAAGAAGTTCAAGGATGACGTGAAAGAAAAAATTAAACAGGTCTGTACTCGAGAATACATTAATCCAGAAGAGAAAACTGTCGATTTTGTAATTTTGTTCATTCCAAACGAGATGATATTCTCATACATCTATGAGCAGATGAACGACGTGTGGGAGGACTCAATGCGAAAGAAAGTAGTCCTGGCCGGACCATTCAGCTTCACCGCAATTTTAAGAATGGTCAAGCAAGCCTATACCAATTTTCGATATCAGGAGAATCTTCAACACATTATCGGTTTGATCCAGAGGTTTGATACAGAATACCAAAAGTATACTGAAGAAGTTGACAAGCTAGGCGAGCGGATAGACTCAGCCAAACGTCAATACGACACCGTCTCCACCACTCGGAATCGTCAGCTTACATCTGTTGTAGATAAGATCAAAAGTCACAAAATAGACACTGAAGACACACCTAAATTAATTGATGAAATCAAACCTTAAGAAAAATCTAGTCAAATTCATCATCCTCTTGGGGATTATTTTTGTGGTAATGGCTTTTGAACAAGCTAGATCACCAAAATCCGAAAATAACATTCCCACAGCCGCAAGAAATGACACAGCGCCATCACTCGATCAGCAAATCAAACCAGTGCCCATAGCGACAACGGTAGAAATACCAATCCTTATGTACCATCACATTCGCGATTTTGTCGATCAGAGTGATACTATCGGAACGAACCTCTCTGTTGCTCCTGCTAAATTTGCAGATCAGCTTGATTCCATCGAGAACATGGGCTACACAACAACAACTTTTCATGAGATTCAACAAGGGTTAATTCCTCAAAAACCGATAATCCTAACCTTTGATGATGGGTATTCAAATTTTTATGAAAATGCATTCCCTGAGCTCAAAAAAAGACAGATGAAAGCTGTTTCATATGTAATTACTGGATATGATAGTTCTGATTACTTGAGCCAAGAACGGATGAAGGAACTAGATTTATATGGAATCGAGATTGGTTCTCATACTATTTCACATCCCGATCTTACTAAAATATCTTTAGAGAAATTAAAACTAGAATTAACAAACAGCAAGTCTACGCTTGAACAAATACTCGGCCACGATGTCATAAGCTTTTGCTATCCTGCAGGAAAACAAAGTTCGGGAGTGGTTAGCGCAGTGCGAGAAGCAGGATACTTGTACGCTACTACTACAAAATATGGCCTAGGAGATTTTAGCTCTGAGAATTTACTTCTTTCCAGATATCGCCTAAATGCTGACACAAATATAATTGGGTTTTTGAAATGAATAAATCTACGCGACAATACGTAATTACTCAACCCGAAGCAGGGGAGAGGATAGATCAATTTTTGGCTCATCAGGACCCCGTCTACTCGCGGAATTATTATGCAAAACTAATCAAAGACGAAGCTGTGCTGGTAAATAACCTGCAAGTCAAACCGAGCTACAAATTGAAATCGGGGGACGAGATAACAATTGTTTTTTCAGATATTCAATCAGATATCACTCCAGTGGCGCAAAAGATTTCACTTGACATTATTTATGAAGATAAAGACGTTATTGTGCTTAACAAGCCAGCCGGGATGGTAGTCCACCCAGCGGCTGGAAATTATTCAGGTACTCTTGTGAATGCGTTGTTAGCACACGTACCAACTATCAAAGATGCCTTGGCCGAACCAAGCTCAGAAATTTCCAAATTCCGCCCCGGAATCGTACACAGACTCGACAAGTTTACCTCTGGCGTTATGGTCGTTGCCAAAAATTCGCGAGCGATGCACTCGATTTCTCGACAGATCATGCATCGGGATGTCAAAAAAATATACTACGCAATTTGTTTCGGTTGGCCCAAGAACGAAGGTGGGAAACTAACAAATTATGTTGGCAGAAACCCAAAAGATCGCAAAAAGATGGCCGATGTAGGAAAGGACAAAGGTAAAATAGCGGTCTCAAATTATAAGGTTTTGTCATATTTAGAGGATAGTAACGGTAAAAGGATTTCTCTTATAGAATTCGATATTGAAACCGGTAGAACTCATCAGATCAGGTTACAATCCGCTTTATCAGGTTTTCCAGTCCTGGGCGACGAAGTTTACTACACCAAGGAAAGCAAGCATCTCTCCGATGCAAAATCGATACCAAGGCAAATGCTGCATGCAAAGGTACTTTCATTCACTATTCCAGGCCAAAACTCTCAATCAAGTTTCACCGCAGAAATTCCGGGAGACTTCAGTTCGATACTGAAGCTTTTTAAGCAAATTGATTAATTTTTCACACCTATAGCTCTCTTCTTGATCATCCAGTTACATAGATTTGACTTGGTTTTTTTCAGTATGATAAATTGTGATATATAGAGAATTTTATTATTAGGAGAAATATGGATCGAGAAAGAATTACAATTTCGATAAAAAAAGAAGTTCTAAAAATGATTGACAAGGCGATTGATGGGGTAGATTTGAGGAACCGCTCTCATGCCATAGAGTCCCTTGTTCTAAACGCGCTGAACAATAACACACCCATAAAAGCTGTGATTCTGTTGGGCGGTGATAGTGCCATCAAAACGGCTGACCGAGCGATTGATTTTATCAAAACTTTACAT
>CAZGJE010000002.1:18976-20946 GCA_964526355.1 uncultured Candidatus Saccharibacteria bacterium | reverse complement strand
TGGATATGGGATTAACGAGGTAATCATAGCGACCGGATTTCTGGGGGATAAAGTTAAAGATAAGATCTCCAAAGCAAATCTTAATGACATTTCAATCAAATTTTCAGACAAGGGCGAGGGATCGGGCGGAGCAATTTTTGCCCTCAGAAAAGAATTGTCTGACGGCATTTTCATAGTTTACAACAATGCCAAAGCAGGGGAGTACAATTTGACCAGCTTGATTGATTTTCATAAGAATCACAATTCTATTGCTACCCTCCTCACAGATGACCTCGAATCAATGGAAGGCATCTACCTCTTTGATCAATCAGTGTTCCATACATTTCCTAAGGGCTATTCAATGCTCGAAGAGGATATTGTACCGAAATTGGTTAAGACAGGCGACTTATTGGTCTGCCCAATAATTTCGTAAGCACACAATTAATATAACGTTGACTTAAGTAGTTGATTTTAGATAAGATAGATATATTATGAGAACAAAACTCTGGGTAGCGCTTGGTTTTATTATTTTGGTGGTCGGACTGGCCGTTGTAATTGATCTCCCCAAGAGTTTCTTTTTTGGCGGGAAAATCAAAGCAATGCTTGGCCTAGATTTAGTAGGCGGTACAGAATTGATATACAAAGCAGATCTTAGCCAGTCAAAAGACAAGCTCAAAGACCTGAATAATCTAAAAAACGTGTTCGATCGGCGCATAAACGAACTTGGGGTAGCAGAGCCTACTATCCAGACAAGCGGGGGAGATCGGGTTCTGATTGAGCTACCTGGCATCACAAATATCGATCAGGCTATCGAAAAAATTGGTGCGACATATGAACTCACTTTTATGGTAGAGGGCACCGAGTCAGATGGCGCACAACTTGCTGATTATTATGAGCCAACCTATACATACCCTGGCTATTGGAAAAAGTCCGAGCTAACCGGAAGAAATCTAACCAAATCAGACGCTACATTTGAAAGTAGCTCGAAGGGCGTAGCCACTACCCAGCCAGTCGTCCAGATCAAATTTGATAATATCGGTACTGATATGTTCCGATCGTTGACAAGAGATAATCTGAACAAAAGGATAGCAATAGTCCTAGATAATAGAATCGTATCTGCACCAAACGTACAGACAGAGATCGCAAATGGCGAGGCCATTATCACAGGGTCGAAGGATATCAAGGAAGCGCAAAATCTTGCCAAGAGATTAAACGAAGGCATGCTGCCCGTGCCTACAACTCTGATTGGTCAACAGAACATTGGAGCCACCTTAGGCACAAATTCTCTGAAGCTTAGCTTGGTCGCAGGCATAATCGGCTTGCTCCTTGTCTCAATATTTATAATCTCTTACTACAAATTTCCCGGCTTAATCGCAATATTTGCACTTTCGACTTATGCGATCATCACCCTGGCCGTATATAAACTTATTCCCGTGACTCTTACTCTTGCTGGCATAGCCGGGTTTGTCCTGTCTGTTGGTATGGCCATTGACGCCAATGTTCTTATTTTTGAAAGAATGAAAGAAGAACTTAAATCCGGTAAAGATCTGCACCTATCCATATTGGATGGTTTCAAAAGATCATGGAATTCGATACGAGATTCGAATACTTCTTCGATCCTGACTTGTCTTATACTTTATACTACCACAGGTTCCGGGCCGATCCGCGGTTTTGCCCTAACTCTTCTAATAGGTATTGTAATAAGCTTGTTCACCGCAATTACTGTTACCAGGACAATCTTGTTAATCTTATCATTTACTCCAGTAAAAAGGTTTATCCATGTTTAGAATTATCAGAAATTCCAATTACTGGTTCGCTTTTTCTATAATTTTGGCGATTGCCTCGATATTGGCAATCAGTATATTTGGTCTTCGTGTCGGAGTGGATTACAAGGGTGGAACCGTTATCCAATTTAGCTCAGCCAATAGCCAGAAGGTAGAATTAGCGAGAATAGCGTTTGGGAATGTCTTAGATATAATTAATATTGAAGA
>CAZGJE010000002.1:9739-18966 GCA_964526355.1 uncultured Candidatus Saccharibacteria bacterium | reverse complement strand
CTTACTGGCTACCAGATCAAGGAGAGCGGAACAACCGATGTGATTGTCAAACTCCCAACAATCACTAACGATCAACACAAAGAGTTGACTGTCAAGATTACTGAGAAAATCAGTGATTACAAAGAAAGCAGCTACGACACTGTCGGACCGCTTATCGGACAAGACCTTACCAACAAATCTATTTTGGCCGTAATACTGGCCTCGGTAGCCATCATCGTTTTTATTGCTTTTGCCTTTCGAAAAGTGCCAAAACCACTTTCGTCTTGGATGTTCGGGGTTTGCGCTGTAGTAGCACTGATTCATGATTTACTTATTACTACAGGCTTTGTGGCTGTCATCGGACACTACTTCATATGGATGGAAGTCGATGCACTTTTTGTGACGGCCTTACTCACAATAATGGGCTTTTCGGTACACGATACAATTGTCGTATATGATAGACTTCGCGAGAACTTCATTAAGAATCCTCATCAGGATATAGCACTCTCAGCAGAAGAAAGTATTAATCAAACTGTTGTTCGTTCGGTCAACACATCCTTGACTACAATCATAGTACTTCTAGCACTCTTGGTATTTGGAAGTAGCTCTATCAAGCATTTTATCCTGATCCTCGTGTTCGGTATTACAATCGGGACATACTCCTCAATATTCAATGCAGCCCCATTGCTCGTACTCTGGCAAAAAAAGCTATTCAAGAAGACCGCCGCAAGCAAAAGATAGGGGAGTGGTTCTACTTTTTGCCACAAAAATACTTTTCACTGGCGCCGATTCCTTTGAAACGCAAAAATGTCATGAATAAAATTTCAAATAGAAAGGCGGATAAATGCTGTTAATAATTCTAGGGTTAGTTTTAGGATTATCTGTGGGGGCGTTTCTCCAGTTTGATATTCCACCAGAGTTGACCAGATACACCGCAGTAGCAATTATGGGATTGCTCGACTCGATCTTCGGCGCCATCAAAGCACAGGTGGAGAAAAAATACGATACTACCGTATTCGTCTCTGGGCTATTGTTTAACATGATAATTGCAATGGTGATCACGTTCTTCGGCGACAAACTGAATCTTGATCTTTACCTAGCGATAATTATCGCCTTTACCATCAGAATACTTTCTAACATTGGATCAATCAAAACTTTCACCGTTTCCACTATAAAAAGGAAGTCGTTAAAAAGCGAAGAATCAATCTAAAGGTACGAATTATCATACCAAGTATGAAAAACGCCGCAGAAGCCATTCTGGGGCGTTTTGAGTGTGTTTTGGGGGGTATGGATAGCAGTAATCCGGTATATAATGAAAGTCAATTAGATGGGATAACGACCAATGAACAATATATAAAGATTTACCAGATTATTACCATAAACATCGGAGGAAGCAGAAGGCTGGCGGCAATAGCTAAATACCGCAATATACTGTCAGAATAAACACGATGCAAAATACAGATAAACGGATAGGGTAGACGTCCTTCTCTGGGATTTGTCTTATGTCGTATAATGTATGTTATGCGACATAAATTGTTCGGTTTTCAGTCGCTTCCCTCAAGTACCCCATTTTTGGGGAACATCATATATGCACCATCTATTTGCACCAAAATAAATACATGCCCCCGTCCTCTATACCCGATGTTGTCACCAAACTATATTGCTGACTATTAATTCTACTCTTTCATGGTACTCCCCCGGCAACTCATAAAAACACACTTCTCCGGTACAAATAGAAAAAGACCCAAGCAATTCGTTGGGTCTTCCCTATTTTTAGTGAGATAGTATCTCTATTTAATCTTTCTTATCCTCATCATGGTGGTGTAGTTTCACTGACTGCCCCTCCTCGAGGTGAGAAGCGTGGTGATGAGTAACGTGGTGCGTTTCGTGGCTCTTCTGATTTTCCGGGTGCGATTGCTCTGGCATGGGTAAGACATCGGGCAGAATAGAATGTGAGACCGCAGGAGATTCGTCCTCTCTTTTTTGAGGTAAGCTCTCCGGTTGAAACATCGGTAATATATTAGGAGCTATTTCTGGCAATAAATTTGTCTCATGTGCAGGGGCAGCCGATTCATTTTTTCTTTCAGATATTTCTTCCTTTTTTTCGGTGCTGTTAGGTTGACTCTCCCCTACTCTCACTTCAGCGGATGGCTTGATATCAGATACAAATTTGCTAGTGATTGCGATGATTCTCTTGGCATTATCGTCAAGAATTACTCCGGCTTTCTTAAATTTCTCTTCGTCGAAATCATCCCCGACGTACCATTTTACATTACCTCGTGCCGTACGCTCCTTGTAAACCTTACCATCTATGACATTCTGCCATTTTAAAATACGTGGTTCGTCTTTCTTGGGTTCTTCCATTGCTTTATCTGTGTTTTCGGATTTAACAGCTTCAACTTCTTGCTTTGGCCGCTCAGTTTTTGAGTCAGGCTGAGAGACTTCGACAGCGGGCTTTGATACTGCTGGCTCAGCCTCAGGGACAGTAAGCCGAATATTTTCAACTCGAGGCGTTGGATCACTTTCTTCAGGAACAGCAGTGGACCCACCGCGCTTAGTAAGTAGCGCCTCTAAGCCGCCAGACTTGAAAAGCTCTGCCTCTTGCTTCAATGATTCTTCCTCTTGGCGAGTTTTGCCATCGATTTGAGACTCTACTGCATTACGAGCTACCGAATATTTTTGATGAGATTGATTGACCACCTTGTCATAATTCCCAGTCAATTTAGCAACCGGCGGCAGCGTCTTGGCGGAAAAGGCTGGAGGAGCAATACCGTCAATAAGAAGCTTGATATAAATGTGAGCTTTTTCAAGATTCACCATATCGTTTTCCTCGAATACCGGAGCATACTCTTTGACCAAGGTAACAGCGTCTGAGCCTCCCACTCTAAATGAGATCAGGGTACCAGCATTACCAAAAACGGCGTCTTTGACTGGGTCTGGCATCTGAGCAATGTACTGATGTGCGATCGTCAGAGACAGATTGTACTTTCTGGCTTCCGATAGAATAGTTGCAAATGAGTCCGTCGCAAAGTTCTGAAACTCATCAACATAAAGGAAACAATCCGGTCTATTCTCTATTGTAACGTCAGCACGGCTCATAGCAGCAAGCTGAATTTTGGTAATCATCATCGCGCCGAGAAGAGCGGAGTTGTCCTCGCCAATCTTGCCACGAGACAAGTTTACTATCATCACTTTCTGTTGGTCCATAACCTCACGTATATTGAGGCGAGAATGTGCTTGTCCAACAATGTTTCTGATGGTAGATGTGGCCAAAAATTGCCCAACTTTATTTAAAATTGGAGACACCGCTTCTGTTCTAAACTTGCTATCGTATTGAGCAAATTCATTGACCCAGAAGTCTCTAATTACAGGATCCTTGACCTGCTCGACAATCTTGTCTCGGAATCTATTATTTGTGAGCATTTTGGGAATATCCAGCATCGTCGAATCAGGGCAGTCAAGAAGAGCCAAAACTGTATTTCTGAGGATATGTTCAAGACGAGGACCCCAAGATTCACCGAATATTTTCTTGAATATTCCGACAAAACCGGAAGCAACAATACCCTTAAAGTCGTCATCTACCGTCTCTAAAAGATTGAAAGCGACTGGAAATTCTCGATCAGATGGATCGAACACTATAATATCATCAACTCGACTGTCAGGAGTACAAGCCAAAATTTTGTCTGCTGTCTCACCATGCGGGTCAACAAGAATTACTCCCTTTCCTGCAGCAATATCATTGATGACCATATTCTCTATCAAGGTTGATTTACCAGTACCTGATTTACCAATAATATATATATGACGGCGTCGATCGTCAGTCTTGATTCCAAATTCCTGCATATTATTACGAAAATTGGTAAGCCCAAGGACAGTAAATTGAGAGCCCTCGGTATTTGTCCGAAGCGGCAAATTTGCCGGTGGCTCCCCCTTCTTTGACCCCGACCATACAATATTCGGTGTAGAGACCGAGCTTGATGGCAAATGAAATATTGAGGCAATTTCGGCAATGTTTAAAATAGCTCCGTCATCTTCAAACGAGCGATAAACAAAATCCTTGAAAGAGGTCTGGTTGTTGATATGGACTTCACCAATTTTGAAACCATTCAGTGTGGTCGAGTTGAACTGCTTGAATGCGGCTGCAATATTTTGGCATTTTGCTTTCGTCAAAGTTGGATCAGTGCCAAGAGCTAAAACGCGAATTTTGGTCGCAAAACCAAGCTTGGTAATCTTCAGCTCAATATTTTTGAGTGCGTCTTCTACGGCAGAAGGCAATTTTATTTCCTTGGCTGGTTCTATATCTGCCCCGGGCCTAACAGCCTGGAGGACAAGTGCTTTGCCAAATTTTGAAAGCCCACTAATTACCGCTTGGCCAAAGCCAATCTTGGCGATGTTGGTCCCATTACGAACCGAGTCGACCATTTCATGACCCTTTTCTTGCCATTCATCCCCTATCGGTTTGATAACAAGCTGAACCCAAACTTCTTCGTCTTCGCCTAGCTTAGTCATGACAGAAGTTATCGCAGAAATGGGATCGACTTCGAAGTCAGCAAAGCTCTTGATCGGATACACATCTGGTTTGGTCAAGTTGAGTTCGCAGATAGCGTAATCTTTGGACCCGATATTTGCATTTTGGGCATAATCAGCAACTTCAGTAATCTCAACTGTTGGGTACTGGGCGTATATTTGGCCCTCGACAAAATCTTTCAGATGCAATGGCAGATAGATATAGAACTGGATAAATTTATCTTTTGAGACTATCTCAAAACTTAGGTGATTCTGGAATTCTGCTGATTCAGAATATATGCCGTGGATAGCTGCGAACATCTGTTCGGCGGCCATTGGTGACTTCTCGTTGTTTCGCGGCACGTCTATGCGCAATACTGTGTACTCTTGAGCTGCTAGCCAGTCGATCTTTTTGATTTTCTTGTTCATATTAGCAATTGCCCAAATTAAATATATTGGTCCAACGATTAAAACTAAATAAATTATATACAGAATCAAATTCATATACAAAAATTGGCCAAATTAGACATAACACAATTATACAAAGAAATGTTTGCAAAGTCCACAAAGCAAAAACCCGCATTCTTTGTAGCGGGTTTTGCGTGAGGACTCTATTGTCGTCTCTTATTTCAAAGCAAATTTTGACTTACCAACTTTTTTGAAAAGTGGTTTTGTTTGAAGGTTGATAAGGATAGTATTCTTCTTAACTATTCTCTGCCTAGACACCGCTTTAACGATTTCTTCAGCTGTCATACCTTCTGGGTTTTTCGACAGTATTTCAGAAATAATATCAGCGACAGTCCCCTCTTTGTATCCCCATTCTGAAAGAGCGTAGATTCCGCGGCCGACCAGAATAAAGCGTTCATCGGCAATTAATTCATTATGTACTGTTGCGCGAACGATGTCTTTGCCATCAAAGCTCTGATCTTTGATCTTGGCTGCAATCTCGTTGAAATGGAGAGGTTTTTCATACTTTTTAAGAATAAAGTAGATCTTGTCTCGTACATTCTTTGGGTTGACCTCTGGCCAAACAGATAAACCGATCTCGCCAGCTTCAGTGCGCACAAGCTTTTTGCTGATTTCAGGTAACTCTGACAAAAATGTCATCTTGTATTTTGATTGAGTCGGATGAGATTGTACCAAAATATCAATATTTTCTGGTCGTTTTTGTTTTTTAAGATGAGTCACCCATGCATCAATGATCGAGATAATATCGTCCTTAGAGACAGAGGCCAACATCCAGCCAGCTTCAAGCTCTTGTGTACGCTCGATCTTGATGATCTGAGGCATTAATAGGAAAATCAAATGCAATGAATTGAATTCATTTTTGTCTTTGTGAAATATTTCCTCCAAAAACTTCTCGGCGATCTTGTTGTGGCTAGAGATACCGCCCTGTTTTTCGAAGGCGTCAACTATATCCGTAATATATGAGCTATTATCATCGACGATTGACTTGGCGAGCTTCTTCAAGCCATCTTTTTCAATTTGACGAATTCTTTCGCGAGAAAGTCCGAGATCGCGACCGATAGATGACAGTGTTTTGTGATCAGTATCAATGCCAAAACGGCTAGCTATAACCTTGCGTTCATTCTGTTTCAAGCCGCTGATTGCCTCTCTTACAATTTTGTAGGGGGAAAAGTTTTTGACTGTCATTTGATTTTCCATTAATTACTTATCGTTGTATAAACTTAAATTAAATTTTCTACCGCTGCCCATTCACTTGGGAGTTCCTCTGGCACAAGGATGCTAACTTTATCACCATCTTTTGCTTTAAAATATGTGATAGAAGCAGCCAGGACCCGATACTTGGCTTTACCAGCCTCAACCATATAAATGCCGTCGCCCATATCTTCCAACAAACCGATTAATTTCTTCCTTTGGATAGGACCGATTTGTTTGAATATAAAGCTGCCATCATTGTTTATGGTCAATTTTAATGTGTCCCCTGTCACAAGTTTTGATTTCGATGCGTAATTTGCAGGAACTAAGTAGGTTTTGCCATTTGGACAAACCATTTTCTCGCCATCGAATTGCCCTTCAATAACCTCGCCGTCAACCTCGGAGGCTGGCACTGAATTTTGCTCGCTCTTGATAAATAATTCGCGAGAGAACATCAGCGACCGAGCCAAGCGAATGTTATTCTCGGCAGAATCAAGTAGCTGTTTGATGTTTGAGAGATCTTTCTCAGTTGGCATTTTTGTTTTAAGCCGCTTTACGGCAATTATTTTGACCTCGTGAAAATATCTTACCACATTAGATGAACAACGTCAACACTTTTATGTTATAATATTTAGTTTAAAAATCAGCACGTTTTGGTGCTGATTTTCATCGTTATTCTCTAGGCCACCGGCTATAAACTCCAGGCTTGCTATGAGGTGGGAGCGCCGCCATTTGACTTTAACCCAGGCAGATCAATAGTGTCGACCTTCGATCTCTCGAGGATCTCAGTCTCAATAATTTCTTTTGGCTTGCCATATTTGAGTCTCGAGAGCTCCTTGATGGCATTGCCAAGCTTTGGATTGCCCTCGAAATCATCTGGCCAGATACTCTGACCGTTAAAGGGTCGAGTCGGAGCACCGTCGATAAGCATCTTGATATAGAAGTTGTACTTATCAATATTGGTAAGATCATCTGGCTTCAGTGGATCAAATTCCTTCTGGAAAAACTCGGCATCAGCTGCTCCCATACGGAAAGCTATCAGCGTACCGGCGTTGCCCACTACAGCAGCGCGAATCTTCTCATCCAACTGTTCGATGTACTGGTTTGTAATATTTAGACTCAACTTATACTTTCGAGACTCAGACAAAATAGTAGCGAATACATCGGTGACAAAGTTCTGGAACTCATCAACGTATAGGAAGAATGGAATACGTTCATTCTCTGGTATCTCTTGGCGGGAAAAAGCGCCCATCGCGATTTTCGAGACGATAACCATACCAAGCAAAAATGCGTTGATCTCCCCTATCAAGCCCTTGGAAAGATTGCATATCAAGATCTTCTTGCTATCCATAATCTCACGAAAATCGAAAGATGATTTGGTCTGACCCAAGATATTTCTCATCATATCATTGGTCATGAAACGACCAAATTTCGAAGTAAAATAGTTGAGCATCTCAGATTTGTGGAAATCAGCTGTTTTGGCCATCTGCTTCTCCCAGAAGGATCGGACTACCGGATCAGTGACGTATTTAACTCGATCCTTCTCAAAATCAGGATCAGTGAAGAGCCTCGGGATATCAATAATTGTTCCGCCGTCTGGATGCATCATAAGCGTCAATGCAGCGTTCCTCATCCAGTGTTCGAACTGAGGACCGACCATACCAGTCTGATTGGGGTCAAACAGTTTGTAAAATATTTGGATTGACTCCTGAACCAAGAAATCACGTTGTTCGGCCGTCTTCCATTCAAGCATATTGAGGCCAAATGGTCTCTCACGATCTGCTGGATTGAAATAAATTACATCTTCTGCTCGCTCCTTGGGTATGTGATTGATAATCCACTCTGCCGCATCTCCATTCGGATCGAGATAACAAACTCCTTTGCCCTCATCGATATCCTGGCGAATCATATTTTGGAACATGACAGTCTTACCCACACCAGTCTTACCTATCTGATAGATATGTCTCAGGCGATCTGCTTCCTTGATCCTAATCATCTTTTCCTGACCCCGATAGAGCGATTTGCCGACTATTGTGCCCTCGGCTGGAAGATTGGCTGGGGGCGGCTCTTTGCGAGACAGCAACCAGACAATATTTGGAGTCTCCACAAACCTATTTGGGAAATGGTAGATCGTCGCGATTTCTTCGGTAGTAAGTATCGAAACATTCCCGTCCGAGAAAACACGAAAAATATAATTGGCCAACTCCTCATTTTTCTTCTTGGTATTCTTCTTCATCAACCCATTAGAATCGGGAGCATTGAACTGATTGTACGACGAGGCAATATTATCGGCCACATTCTTTGCGTCCTTGTCCATCTCCCCTACTCCGACAATTCTAATTTGACATTCAAAACCAATCTTTGCAGCTTTCTCGCCCAGGAGCTTGACTGTATTCTCCTGCATTGGGGTCAATTTTCTCATCGAGCTTTGAGACTCAGTCTCATCATGATCCTTCTCGCCCCTAGCCATATTGGCTGTACTGCTCAAAAAACCGAAGAAGGACTCCCCTGCTCTGATCCACCAACTATTGGAATATGATACTTTGGACTTGCCATGTTGGATGTTGTAGGCAGCTCTCTCTCCAGCCAACCGCCAGAGACCAGAGGTCGGCCTCATCAAAATCTGCACACCGGCGAGTTCGCTCTCGGTTAGTTTGGACAAAGAATTTGTGACAGCGTTGAGTGGATCTTCTTCGAGCGCTTTGTACGTCTTGATCGGAAACATATATCGCTTCATTAATGTAATGTTGGTGACGTCCATCTTGAGCGGTTTGTCTGGGAAAATCGAATATTCCTTGTCTTCTCGAACTTCAGCGTGCGGATACTGGGCTTGCAAATTTTTGAGTACTATTGAAGAGATCTTTTTTGAACATCCAACATAGAAGAAGATGCGGCCTTCCTTGGCAATAAGCTCGAGAGAAATATGAGTTTGTCTTTTGAAGATCTTGGCAAACAAATTATTGTCAAAGAGAGCATGGATATTGGCATAAAATGGCTCAATCACCGCCAACATTTCTTGGAAATTCTTGCGCTGATCGTCCTCTTCGGCATGACGCTCCTTCGGCGTCATCACTTTGTACATG
>CAZGJE010000002.1:7991-9729 GCA_964526355.1 uncultured Candidatus Saccharibacteria bacterium | reverse complement strand
ACGAGTCATCTGAATCTGCAGCTTACGGATCAATATCTTACGAATCCACATGAAGAAGAGAATCAGGGCTGTCAACACAATTACCGCAGTGGCAAACCAAAACCAGGGAGCTAAATCTACCTGCGTCGATGCGTCTGACACGGTCCGGCTTTGAGCAGTATGATAGTAATTTGTTGTTGCCATTGGATTTTTCAATTCTTATTTTATTTTTGTTCGGGAGCTTTTTCGTCGGACGCCTCGCCACCTGGGTAATAGCCAGCAAGCTTATCTGCCGTGAGACCAGATTCAGACATTCCCAGAATTTCCTCAAACTTCTTGGCAACTGGTTCATCGATAACCTCGACTCGCGGCTCTTCCACTGGTGGGGCTGCCGGTGTTTTCTGTTCTGGGACAGTAACTCCGACCACTTCTGCTTTTTCGTCAATCTTAGCAGCTAAAATGGGTTGCTGTTCTGCGGTTGTTGGCGTTGTCGCACCCTCTGCTATCGGCTCCATTGGCTCGACCGACTTATCTGCTTCTGCCACAATCTCCGCCTTCTTGACCCGTGATTTCTTCACTCTGTCGGAAAGCTCAGCATGATTGCGTTGTTTGTGAATTTCGTTTTGCTGACGATGATGAATATCTTTACGGTCTTCCTCATCAGCTATCTTGGAATATACCTCGTCTATTTGAAGCTGGGCTTGTTCTTCGCCAACAGCATCTTTCAAGTCTGAGAATAAGTGTGCCAGATTGACGCCCAAAGCTTTTTTGAGTTTATTGAAGCTAGCGTTAAACGCCTTCAGTTGAGCATCGGCTGCTTCCCTATCATGAGCGGCTTTGGTACCTACCCTCTTGTGATCCAGTGTATGTGCCCCAGGGGTAGCATCCACTCTATTTTCATGTTCATTCTTGGCGCCGACAGATTCCTTGTACTCACGAAGTTGTCGCCCCCACTCATTGAGGGCCAGGACCTGATTGCCAATCAGAGCCTCAAGGCGCTCCGTACCCTCTAGCCCCTCTATTTGTCTGAGGCGAGTCGCCTCTCTATTGCCTGTATTTACTGCGTTGTCCATAATTTATATCCCTAAAGAATTTTTAGTTGACTCATCAGTGTCACCAAGCTTTGGTAATAATGTCCCCTCATCTGCCGCTGGCTTTGGAGCCAACTCTGGCAAAAGCTCCTCGGGAACCAAAATTTTCAGCAACAAGGAATTCTTCATATATATCTTCTCGCCGGATTTACTCTTAGCCGTACGAATAATCGCACCTTTGCTTGGGTCACTAGGATCAACAAATTTCTCAAAATAATAAGTTTTGCCCGCTCTGATAGGCCGGACTTCCGTCTCATGAGGCTTGTCCCCCGCTACCACGCCATAACCGCTTGGGCGGTCCGGAGCATCTGGCCGAAGTACCATCGCCGTACCATCTTTGAGCAATTCTGCTGCTCGTATCTCGAGCGTCTTCCCCTGCTCTGCAGTGCCAGCAGCCCTTGCGTCATTTTCTAGCTCAGCCAGCTTGGCCAAATCCTCTAAATCCGATTGTTCAGGGGAAGGAACAACAACAGGAATGGGCTTTGCATCCGACAGTGAATCAGGTTGATTAATACCGCTTGGCGGTTGTTCTGCCCCACCGCTCGCCACTGACTTTTCCTTCCGATCGATAACATCTTTTAGAATTGCAGGATTAAAAGCCGGAATCGGATTAAAATCAGTGAGGGCGCCATAAAAATCGATTTCCTGAGTCGTCTCAGTGCCATCGT
>CAZGJE010000002.1:3464-7981 GCA_964526355.1 uncultured Candidatus Saccharibacteria bacterium | reverse complement strand
CTGCTAGATTCATCCGCCTGCTAATATTTTGTTCAGTTATGCTTGACGTGATTATCTCCTCAACCCCAGGATATCTTTCCATAAACCAATCAGAATTCTTGAAAATGGGTTCTGGCAGCCACTTTACTTCGCCTGCAAGAATTTTGAAAGCGACTTCTTTTTTGGCCTCAAATCTCTTCTCGCTCACTTCTTCCTTTTCGATAAAAAAACTTTTCGCCTCGGTCTTCAAATCATCAAATGTGGCATAGTCAATGCGATCGCCATTAGGCTGAACATCAACTGAATAGGGACCTGTAGAGCCCCTGTACGCGACTCTCGCCAATTCACCATACTGATCCAGATCTGCTTGGGAGCTGATTTCAAGAGGAATAAGGCCAAGCGACGCTTCGTCGGAAGGGTCACTCTCAGGTCCTGGAAGAGCCCGACCGTCATCTTGAGGTAGTTCAGCTATTGGCTTGGGTTGACCATCATCCTGAGGTGGTTCGGCCAAAACAGTAATTCCATTACTTTCGTCAAGCATGACATTGTTGCCGATTAAAATATCGAGTATTTGATTGCGGTCGAGACGAAATCCCGAGAAGCCTGAATATTTTGCAGCTGCAAGCTCCGCTTCCTCCTCAAATTCGTCATCTTCAGCTTCTACTACATTGATTGGAATCAGTTCGATATCAAAATATTGAATCTGGTCAGGCTGATCGGGACCGGAAGAATCTCTCTCCAGCTTAGCAATCCTGGCATGAATTGATGGAGGCAAGGGCATACTTCTACCACCACCAATATCTAGCCTCACATTGTAGCCAAGACTAACTACGTCCCCTTCCTCGAGTGAATTCAATTCGGCTTCTGCTTCCGCACGAGGAGTCTTGTCTATATATAAGCCGGAACCATCAGGGAACTCTGTCTCACCAGTAAGAACTTCTGGATCTCCCACCGGCCTGAAATCGAGGTCTAATCTATATTTGTTGAATACATTGCCTTCAGGTTTGATAAGCCAGAAATTTGTACCATCGCCGTATATCAATGGCTTCGATTCCGGGCTGGTAGTAAAATCATGACCGACCACTTCGCCGGCTACAACCCGCTCTACTACCACAGGACTTAGTATATCCCTGGCTTCATCACCACGTAGATCTGCACGGGCATAGAGCCTGTACCCATCTGGAATATTTTGCTGTAACTGCTCAATAGATATTGCCGGAACGTATTCAGGATTACCCAAGTCATTGTCTGGGCCGGCAGCTGCAGCAGCTTCTGCAGCACGCTGACGAGCCGCCTCTTCAATCTGGGCGATCGCTGCTTCCAGCTCTGGGATAAGTTGATCTATTTCGCCACCACGATCCGTGTCAGCAACTGTTCGTTTTCTTGTATCGATAATCCTAGGCTGGTCCTTCTGTGTCCTAGGGACAAATCTTATACCTTCAGAATCGATATAAAGAGATCCGCCAAAGCCACCGTATTTGTCCGTCATGCCAGCGTCAACATTGATTACCTTGCCACCTGCATAGGAAACGGATTTTCCACCTCGATCAGGCGTGTGGCCATGTACAACTCTGACAACTTTATGCTTACCATCAAGATTTTTGTTGATCGCTTCGATTAAATCTGCAATATATTGTTCATGACCTGTCTCTTGAACATTGTTATCACTCAGTCCACGGTTCCAAATCACCGGGCTCATCCAGACTCCGGCATCAAATTTTAGCTCTCCACGATGCATCGCATCCTGCATTTCTAGCGCTTTAAGATAATTGGAGACATCGCCATTTTCTGCCGTTGGTTCTCCGTGAGTGAATAAAGTGCCGTCCCTTACAATAACGAAATTACCATTCTGCTTCAGCCAATCAGCCCAGGATTTAAGAGCTGGAACACCAGCCAAAATAGCATCATGAAGGTCTTTAAGAGCTGCCGCACATACTGGGTCGGATGGGTGCCTGCCCTTTGTCCGCGCTATAAAAGGAGCAGCATCGATACCAAACTCCGCCAGCATCTTGTCACCGCCATTGCCGTAACATGCCCAATTAAATAGAGCTTCGAGGTCACCCTCCATCGCTCCTATAAACATAGCATCATGATTGCCGAGAGTAAATTCTGCTTTACCGGACTCAACCATTTCCTTGAGTTTTTCCAGCACTCCCTTGGAGTTGGGACCGCGATCTATGAAGTCACCAGTAAATATACATTTATCGGCAGTACTATCGATAATTTCTTTCAGTTTTTCTAAATCTCCATGGACATCGCCAATCACTTGAAGTTTTTCAGCTGGTTTTTCGCGCTCCTGCTGAAGGCCTTCTATTTCAGCTCTGAGCCGGGCGATTTCTCGAGTTTCGTCTTCAGTAAGTCCAGAATCACCAGTTTCGTGATCTGAAGCAGGTGGATCGATACGCGGTGGTGGCAGAGGCTCGGCAGGCAGTAACCTAGCTGCGAAATTTATTGAGCCACCTCTTAGGATGGTCCGCATAAGGTCTTTGGTAATAGCGAGATTTTGGGTGGTGAGATCGACACACCCTGCTGCAGATAGTTGAGTATTTATTGCTTCAATCAGTGCAGCATCTCCAGCCACATTGGCTCTAAAGTTTCCTCCAGCTGAATCGGGTAATGTTTTAATCGAGATGCTAGTTCCGTTAATCGAAACTTTTGTGCCATCTGGGAGCCTGACATGTGATCCATCAGCCAACGGGACCTTATCGCCGACTTCTAAGTCCTCTAGCCTCTTCTCTAGCGCCGCAGCGGCAAGTTCTTCAGGTGTAGGAAGCGGAGGTGGAGCAGGGGCTACTTTCTTCTCCAGCTTTATAGGTTTTAATTCTACCTTCTCGTGAGCCAAGATAGCTCTCATTTGGGCAACATCGATTACGATAGGCACGTCCTTGATCTCGCCAATTTCATAATCCGCCAGCATTAAATTTATTTTTTTGATCGGAGCGAAACCGCCAATAATTGTCCCGCCGAATTCCTGAACCGCGGTCTTGTCTATGTTTGGTGTGGCGGTGATTCTAAATTGTACACCATCCAACGGAATTACGGCGCCGCCTTCTATGGGAAGAGTAGATCCAGGGTGAAAGGACACCCCAGTGCCTATCTTGAGCTCTGCTAGATCCTTGTCAATTTTGGCGGCAGCCTCATCTTCCTTCCTTTTCTTCTCCGCTTCGTCGGCTAGACGCTTTTTCTCAGCCTCATCAGCAATTCTTTTCTTTTCCTTTTCGTCGGCTAGGCGCTTCTGTTCGTCCTCATCGGCCTTTCGTTTCTTCTCGGCCTCGTCCTTATCTATCTTTGATTTGGTCTTGGGAGAGCCCTTCTCGCGCCAGAATGTATTAACTGCGTTTTTGGTAGTCTTAAATTTCCCCATTGTAGCCACAATTACTTCTCCGCCAGGCACAACCGTGAGGGTTTTTGGATCGAAATCAGATATTGTGTATTCATCCGCCTTTGTCTTACTAACCAATTTCGCTGCACCATCTGGGGCGACTACTACGACTCTGCCGCCTCTGTCGCCCTTGGCTCTGGCATCAAAATCGGCGTCAAGCGCTTCGTCAAAGTCAGTAGAATCAGTCTTGCCAGCCTCTGTAAATTTGTCGGTAAATTTCTTGGGCAATTTGGCCGCCTCAGGAGGGGGCTCGACAGTCGTATCGTCAGCTGAATCCACAGTAGTCTTGGCCTTAGTAAACCACTCGATATAATCTTTTTTGATTTTCTTTGCGTCGACAGTCGCTTTCCCCGTACCATCCTTGCCATCAGACAAAACTTCAATCAATTTCAGTTTACCATCAGCCGTCGCTTCAGCGACTCTCCATTTGCCGAGCTTAGGATCGAGCAATATTATCTCTGGTCGTTCAGCTTCTGGCTTATTTGCCTCGGCCAGTATCCCCTTCTCGACGTCTTCATCTGTCATAGTAGAGATTAGGAATCCTGCGTGCTCAAAACCGTCTACCGTTTTCTGTTCCAGTTCATATGTGATTGAGATCTTGTCTCCGGCTAATTCAAAATCTGAAATCTTGACGAGATGTACACCATTATTGGGATTATTCGCATTTGTACAATTACCCTCTGACTTTTTTCTTTTTGCTGTCCATTTGACCGGCTCAGTTCCTGAAGCGCCGATAGAGATAACCCGTCGATTTTGGTTGTCGAGCTTAATCTCCACAATCTTGCCAGCGAAAAGCTCTTTCATCTCCTTGATAAAGTCTTCATCCGACATCTCAGCGGTTTCAAGTTTCTTCTTCGTGTCTTCATCAACAGCCACAGCCTCTTCAGCTTTCTTCTCAGTGGTTGTGGTCGCCGCTTCGGCTGGCTTGGCTGCCTGAAAATGTTCATTGATCACACTGTTTGCCATACGAAAAGCCTGGCCAAATTTGGGATTGCCATTCTTGTCACAGATCAGAAGTGTAGAGTCCGTACCGTTGTCATCGGAAGCCAGTGCAAAATCGGTCATTTCAACTCGATAAGTTGTCCCTCCCTTGGTGAGATCGACAGCATGTTTCGGATTCATTTTGCGATAGACCTTGGCCTCCATCTCTCTACCT
>CAZGJE010000002.1:0-3454 GCA_964526355.1 uncultured Candidatus Saccharibacteria bacterium | reverse complement strand
ACTGATCCGGTGGTACAAGTGTCACGTTTATCACTGGGATTGGAGGTAATTCTGGACCAGATGGTGCAGCGGGCCCACCACCACCTGCCGGAGGGGTCGGGGGTTTGGGTAATATATTTTTGACATGAGAGAGATAAGCAGCATAGTGCTCCTTGTTCTCATCGATATATTTGTCTTTGCGGAAACTATTCCACGATTCGTTGCCCACATTTTGTACCAGTCCTGCTGCACCCATACCCGCCAAAGTAATCCATTGGCCAAGTACTTCCGCATTTGCAGCAGCGTTGCCAATACCGGAAAGAAGCTCCTGAGCGCCACCCCCAGTTAGGTGCCAATGCTCAGCCCCAACAATTGTGTCATGAGGAGCGTTCAAAAACAGATCTTGTGGATTGCCGACATGAAGCCCTGGCTCCTTCAAATATATAAGTACGTTCTTCAAGAAATTACCGTTTTCGTCCAAACCATATTTCACTAGATGCTTGGTGGGCTCAGTATCAAAATTAGCATACTGCCCGGCGCCCTCTAGGGCTTTGTCGGCCTTGCTTATCGCTTCGGCACTAGCTTGAGCTGCCGCCCCTGCGCCATACAATGCTTTGCCGATCAGGCCGCCACCGATGCTACCGATCAGTGCCATCCAGTCAGACCAACGCTCGCCCTTCTTCTCGCGATCTCTTTGTTCTTTCTCTGCTTCGGCAACATTGATTACTCGAGTACCTGCTGCTGGTGATTCGTTTACTCCGAGTACTCGGTAGGTCACTATTCTCTTGCCACTTCTCACATTATTGGGGTCGACTTTTTCCTCTACCACGACACGACGTTTGGTGTCATCGTTCATCAGGTCCAGAATCCTCAGAATCTTGGCCTGAAGATCTGGGTCTCCTTCGGGGCGATAATCCGGATTCGATATATTTTCAAGTGCTAATTTGTTGGAGTCTACTGCAATCTCAGCAGCCAGCCTCTCGACTTCTTTGTAAACTGCTTCGTTGGCTGCTTCTATCTCACCACGACCCTTGCGCTCTTTGCCAGAGATAAGTCTGACCGCCTCGACAATACCACGAGCTGCTGCTGCGCCAACTGCGCCACCGATCAAGACTGGGGCGCTAATAGTTGCAGCTGTGATACCAAGTGCAGCCAAACCAGTAATAGCCAATGCGCCAAGGGCGGTGGTAATAGCCGTCTTGACGACGACTTTGAGAGTTCTCTTGCCTACTTCGGCGATGACGGGTTGTTCCTTGCTCTGACCCGTACGCGGATTTGATTCTGTAGCTCCAGCAAACCAGGCATTCCAACGGCCAAAGAAGCTCTTGCCATAGCTTTCTTCGACACGTCTAGCCTTGTCAGATTTGCGAAATGCAGAAATATCTTCACGCGCCAAATCAATCTGCTCAAAGACAGTATTGATATCTTTCTCCTGATCTACTTCATTTTGGTCAGCAGCAGTTTGTCCTTTCTCCGCAGCCTCAGCCATCCGAGCTCTACGCTCAGCACGAATATCATCCGCCGGAGTAGCTCTCCGCGGGTCTGGCGTTCCGCCCATACCGGGCATCGAAGGAAGTTCCCCACCAAATCTAAATCCCACCACTTTATTATTCCTGTTTAGTAGTTGTAGTATTGTTTGCGTTTGCTTGACGGGTTAGTCCAGCGCTCACCTGCGCCGTCGCCTGCAGGTGGACCACATAAGTCACCAACTCTGCCTTGTATTCATAGGCAGTCTCGAGCATCAATTTCTCAAACAATATCCCCTTCTCCTCGAAAAACTTCAGTGTCCCCTCTTGGTCATCTGCCTCCACAAGAGATTTGAACCTCTCTTTGTCAGAATTATCCACAAGCATTTGGTCTACTCGCAGGGCAACACGGAGTGAGATTTCCTCATTCATCTTGCGAGAGAGCTCATCTTTCTTCTCTTGTGGCAGGTTTTCTGCCTTCAACAAAACAAAGATATCCTTCTCGATAATCTCTTGAACGAGAGCGTTGGTTGCGTCATCACCCATTTCCCACCTCCATTTAGAAAAAATTGGCATTCACTGCTTTCCTACATTATAGATAAATCATCCATGTAGTACAAGCATTTAACCAACATAATTTAAACTTAAATGCGCTTAATAGGCAGACTTAAGTCTAAACAATGGTTTCTTGGGCATGGAAAAAGCCGACACCATTGTGGTGTCGGCTAGTTCCCCTCTATCTTAAGTTGTTCCGGCCGGCTTGGCCGGCTTGGCCGGCTTGGCCGGCTTCTCCGGCTCGACTGCTGTCGCAGTCGTGTCGGGGGCGATAACAGTGACGGTTGCCGCGGCAGCGGCTGATGCTGGTCTGTAGCCAGCACCGATCAGTTCGCTCAGTGCGCGGGCGTGGGCGGCGGCTTCGATAGCACGCGCGTCGGACCGCGCTTTGTCGGCGTCAGCAATTGCTTCAGCGCGACGAGCGCGTTCACGAGCTTCTTCAGCCTTACGATCTTCGCGAGCAACGCCGATCTTATCGGAAATCGCATGCGAGTAGGCAGACGTCGGGGTGACGTCTTCGAAGAATTCTCCCTGCCAATCCGTAGCGGGATCGATTGCCTTGCGCTGTGCGCGATTGGGGTCGCTGCAGCCGGTCTTGGCGCGATTTTTAAAGTACACGACCAAGATGATGGTCAATGCGATCGCGACGGCGAGGCCGATTAGAGCCCAGAGTAAACCTGCCTGGGTCCAGAAAGGCGGAGTGTAATAAATTGCACCCGTCGCGCCAGTTGCGCCCGTGGCGCCGGTCAGACCCTGGGGACCCATCGGACCTTCCGGACCTTGGGGACCTTGCGGACCGGTTGCGCCAGTGGCGCCGTTGGCACCGTTCTTGCCGGCTACGCCGGGTGTACCTGGGGTTCCGTTTTTGCCGGGGGTGCCGGGGGTGCCGTCTTTACCGGCTACGCCGGGAGTGCCGTCTTTGCCAGGGGTGCCAGCATAGACTGCTTGGCCTTCCTTCGTAAAAGTGGGGGTGGCAGTGGTGGTCGCGGTGGCAGTCGTGGTGGTCGCGGTGGCAGTCGTGGTGGTCGGGGCGGGGGTTGAGGCCGCCGGATTCTGCGCCCACGCAGGGGTGCAGAACAGTCCAGCCGTCAGTGAAATCATGACGGACAAAGTGACGAAAAGGTTTTGCAGTTTCATGGGAGTCTCCCTTATTCGAAATACCGTCGCTGATGCGATCGGGCTGGATCGTAATTTGTCTCAGCAATCAGGCAACATTTTTCAAATGTGTTCTAGTTGCTGAGACAATTTCTATATATAGTTGTTAATGTACTAAGTGTCGGCTTAAGAAAAAGCGGCACTGTTCTGCATAACTCGACACGGGTGGAGGGGGTACCCATGTTCCCTTGATAAATCAAGGAAGTGAATTATGCAGGACACTACCGCTGCATTTATTATAGTATATGCTTTCAATCTATCGTCCCTCATACCCTCGTATGCGTTGATTGATTGCAGAA
>CAZGJE010000001.1:18895-27432 GCA_964526355.1 uncultured Candidatus Saccharibacteria bacterium | reverse complement strand
GAGTAGGACGCCGCCGACACAGAGTTTTCTAAAGTCTTTTTTTGTACCCAAAAATCCGGTTTTTAGCCGGTTTTTTTATAATATTTCTTCAAGTTTAGGGATAATTTTATTTTCCGATGCCCTGGCTATATCGAAATAGATACAATTTGTCATCAGCAAGGGCCGTCGGCGCCATACTGGGGTTTGTACAAACTAAATTTTGCACGTCAGCAATATCTTGACTCGATGAAATTTCTAATTTCGATAGGATGTGAAAACCCTGTCCAGCGCTACATGTCTCTTGAAAGTAATCATAGCGACAGGAGCTACTGGCGCCGATGCCGGCGAAGCAACCTTCGTCTTTGAAAAGTGGGTCATGGGGAGTATTTCCCGTGAAATAGCCACCTTCGATCAGCTTTTGTGAGATGGAAATCGGATATGTGCTTGGTGTCTTGGTCGTATCATACCACGAAATCCAACCCCAACCTTCGCCATAAAAACCCGTATCAGGAATGTAGTATTGCCCAGTGTCCTGGTGGAGCAAAGAGTATGCAGTGCTAATTTGTCCGACATCACTTTTTCTCACGGCGTCTCTGGCCTTCTTCTGTGCAGTTGTCAGATTGACCACCACAACAGTCGCCAAAATACCGATGATGGCGACGACCACAAGTAGCTCGATAAGGGTAAATCCAGAAGTAAATTTTTTTTTAAATATTGTGTTCATTTGCTCATTTAAATATTGGCATTAATCGCACTTCGACATTAGGAATCTTGCAGTTAGTTCTCCCTTGGCTGACAGAATTTCTATCGCGCAACCAGTGGTCAAGTCTCCATCGTCAAGAATCTTATCTAGAGCTATCAGTGATTCGGTCGGAATCACGGCTTGATTATCGGCGTAGAAGCTGCTAGTCGAACCAGTCGGGCACGCAGCATTTTCTGGACAAGGTCGGTCCTCATCTAATGCAATGCTTAGACCGGACTCTCCTAGTGATTTATTGACAGCTTTGTATGATATATGTCCCCCCCACGGATGTTTGAAGAAACTACCTGAGTATGGTCCGTTCCAGCTGTTTATCGTCTGTGTTCCAGCCACTTTAAGTGATCCTGCATAAGTGCATTCGGCTCCGTTGAGCAGCGGATTAAGTTTCAAATTATTCTGATATTCATAGAGGTGACATTCTGTGGAATAGCTTGGAAGCTTGGATAGGTCGACCTGATAGAGCCTGGCAGCGTCGACAATAGCTCGAATATCAGTTACTGCCTTTGCGACCCGTGCCTTCTCTTGTGACTTCGATAGATTCACCACCACAACAGTCGCCAAAATACCGATGATGGCGACAACCACCAGAAGTTCGATGAGGGTGAATCCATTGAATTTTCTTGTGTTATTGATCATATTTGTTTGCGATGTTGTAGGAAATGTTTGTAGAGCCATCACCGGCGCGGATCTTTCCTTTGCGATTGCCATCGCCGTTATCGACAATTATATCTACGCGGTCGGAAATAATACTATTTAAATTACCTAAAACTGCCAAGTTAACTCCTGAACAACAGCTCGAGTCGGGGTTCTCTGCAGGCAATAAATCCATATCATTGTCATACACATAACTACCGCCGTATGGAGGGGTTGGAATCTGGGGTAAGTATCTAACAAGCCCCGTGATGGCGGATAGTTCTACGTTGTTTCCGCCAGCCCAGTAGTCGTCTTGCCACCAATCGGATCTCCCCTCATCTAATTTCAATAGTTTCAGCGCCTGAGTGCTCTGTTCGAAATTTGACGTGATTTGCGCTCCTCTGGCCTTGTTCTGTGCGCTAGAAAGATTCACTACCACAACAGTCGCCAAAATACCGATAATGGCGACTACTACCAACAATTCTATCAGTGTGAAACCGTGACTCTCGTCCCTCTTATTGGTAATTTTTCTTGCTAACCTCAAAGGTACCTCCAACCTCTTTCGTACCTTTTAAAATGTATTCTTTCCAATAATTGGCAGGGTCGATGTCTTGATTTGGTCCAATTTCAAACCAATAATAGTATGGAGCCGAATTTATCTGGTCTATGGGTAATTTAGGGATAATTCCTGTGCTAACAAGAACCTGCAGAGTGCTGTTTGGGGCCCAATCTGTGCCGGTACTAGGGCAATCGCTACCACAACCCGTGCTACAGTCGCGAACGCAGTTTTCACTTGCGCCAAATCTTTCGGTCTGAAGATAATATAAATCCAGCGCTTTGGAAATAACCTCAAAATCGGATGATCTTTTCGCATCTCTAGCTTTCTTTTGTGCACTGGACAGATTCATCACTACAACCGTCGCCAAAATGCCGATAATGGCAACCACTACCAAAAGTTCTATTAGCGTAAAACCCCTCCTGTTTTGCATATGAATATTATATCAGAGTGAGGGAAAATAAAAAAACCGCCTCGGCTAGGAGGGGTTGGGGTTGGACTGCAGGTTGAGCAGGTAGGCGTAGCTCTGAGCGAGTCGGCCGATAAAGGCGATGTCGGTATTCTCGATGCGGACGTTGTATCGAAGCATCCGCTTGAAGAACCCGATCCGTATTCGGATGTAAGTATCTCGATAATCATCCGGAACGAATGACAGTTCCTCTTTAGTCGCCTGCATGCATCGGTCTTCTCCGTCCATGATCTTCGGATTCTTCATCTCGATCAGTTCATGGCGCAGAAAGTAAACTCGGTCGATCGGAGCGACTCCATCGGATATATAGAGGAATTCTTCTTCGGCGTCAAACCCGACGAAGCATTCGGTAATCGGCTCAACTTCCATGTGGAGCAACCAGTAGCTGTATTCTTTGCCCTGGTATTCAACGGTGCCGCCACCTACACGATGTTCGAGAAAAATCTCTTTAACTTGCGGTTGCATGGCCTGTCCTCCTTTCGGGACTCATAATAGTATAATATAATTATATTTTTGTCAATGAAAAACCGCCCCCAAGAGGGCGGTTTTTCCTGTATTGAACTTTGATTAGGCGCCGCAACCGGTGCAACCGCCACATGAACCTGGATCAATTGTCATAATATGCCTTATTTTAATTGCTAGAGATTATATTATATCAAGCCTGTCAATTAGAGCAGTATTGCTTCGCGCAGGAGAGGAATGATTTCCCCATATGATTTGGCGGCGATACGGTAGGCTGAGCGACCCTTTTCGGTCAGAGAGTAGAGGATACGTACACGTGAGCCGGCGGCGACTTCGTGGGTGATAGCGTAGCCTTCCGATTTCAATTGTTCAAGAGCCGGGTAAATAGTTGACTCTGTCGGTCGGCAAGTGCCCTCGGAAAGCTCCTCAATTCTCTTTACAATACGATAACCATACGACTCTTTGTCCTTGTAAAGAACCTTAAGTAAAAAGAACTTTATCAGTCCCTGATTGATTAATTTTCGCCAGTATCCTTCGTTTGTCAGATCCATAGTATTACGCGGGTTAAATTAAAAAGCGAAGCATTCCCTCGCTCGTCGTTGTATCTTTAACTTATATCAATCACACTATCTTGTCAACCGTGTTGTCCCTACGGAATTATGCTATAATCTGGGCAAAGAAAGCGAGTGTAATGCCAGAGTTACCAGAGGTTGAGACAATTAGGAGGGGTTTACAAGGTGTTATTTGCGGCAAGGCGATAGCTAATTTTGAGAAACGTGACATTAAAGTCATTCAATTTGAGCCCAAGGAAATCATTGGCGCCAAGATCACTGACGTTGAGCGCCGAGCCAAGATCCTTATTCTCAAACTTGATAATGGCAAGGTAATTTTGACTCATCTCAAAATGACAGGGCAACTGATTTGGGAGGAGAACGCAGGAGCGACAGCATTCGAATTAAAGAGAAAAAGATCTTCGATCGAGTCGGGGATGACAAAAAGGGTGGCTGGCGGACATCCTAGCCCCACATGGGTCGAAAAATTACCAAATGTTCATACCAGATCCATATTTTATTTTGATGATGGCTCCGTTTTATTTTTCAACGATCTACGCCGATTCGGCTATATGAAGCTGTACAATACGAAAGATCTGGACAATCTATTAGAGTTAAAAAAGTTAGGACCAGAGCCATTTTCTTCTGATTTCACTGTGGAATATCTAATGCGTAGGGCGACCAAAATTCCCAACCGTAAGATTAAGCAGTTCATTACTGACCAAGAAATTATTTCTGGAGTCGGAAATATTTATGTCGATGAAGCCTTATTTTATGCCAAGATTTCGCCGCTTAGATTGGTCAAGGATATCAAGCTTTCGGAATGGAAAAAAATCCGTGATACAATCATCAAAGCTTTGGAGCTGGGCCTAAAATACGGTGGCTCGTCCGAAGACACCTATGTTGATGCATTTGGAAATCAGGGCACGATGAATGACCATACTAATGTATATCGCCATACCGGCGCGTATTGCCCGGATGGTTGCGACGGAACGATTATAAGAATCACAATCGGTGGTCGCGGGACCCACTATTGTCCAGATTGTCAGAAATGATAGTCTTGAAAAAATTATTTTTGCCTGGTATTATCACTTTAATGAATCTTACTGCTAACAAAAACTGGTTCTTTCCTCCAAAGGCGGATTTCACACCCACTATTCTAGAAAATAATATGTGGTTCAACTTTTATTTTACTCTGACCAAAGGCCAGTCTATTTAGCGTATTGATCAAAATAAAACGTTGAAATTACTGGCCGGATGGCCAGATTTTTGTTTTTATGGGCTTTGGATTATTCCAGGGCTCCGTACAGAGCAAAAATCTCAACGAGGGAGGCCATACATGGACACACCATCTCAGGAGCTGACGGCTCCAAGCTTATTATCGACTGCGGATAGGGCATATATCCAGCAAAGGATTATGCAGATACGGAGTCTATCCAGGACGGACGTCGTCGCTGGATCTGCCCAGATTATTCATCTTTGCCAGGAATACCCGCATCATGTGGATTTCGTCAGAGAGACATTAGACAACGCGATCCTGAGTCTGGGATCGTAGCAATGTGACCACCCTTCCCACCGGGCGTTCGAAATATCGAACGCCTTCTTTTAATTCTCTATTTTTTTCTGTTATACTCCACTTGTCTAAATATTTTTTGGGAGATCAAATATGTTGAGCGAAGCGAAATCCGCCTCTGGCGGAGAAAAATACGCAGCGATTATACTTGCCGCCGGCAAGGGTACTAGAATGAATGAAGGCTCAAGTTCACCAATCCCAAAAGTAATGTTCGAAATAGCAGGGGAGCCTATCATCAAGCATAGTGTTGATCTGATCAAACATGCTGGGATAGAAAATGTCGTTCTGGTAGTCGGGTATAAGAAAGAGCTGATTGAGGATTTTTTCAAAGATGAGGTCTCATATGCAGTGCAGGAGGATCAACTTGGTACCGGGCATGCCGCAGCGATGGCCAAACCAGTCTTGGAGGGGAAAACCGAGTCCGTCATTATCTTTTACGGTGACAATCCACTCTACAAGCCAAGCACTGTGAAAAAAATTATTGAGCTGTATGAAAAAGAGGAGCCAACAGTTGCAATGCTATCAGTCGTTTTTGACAACCCAAAATTTTGGGCCTTCGGCCGTATCATTCGTGATAGCGAGAACGAAGTTATTGGAATAGTTGAACAAAAAGATTGCAATACAGAGGAATTGGAGGTCAAGGAGTCCAATCCAGGCTTCTACATCTTCAATGCTGAATGGTTTTGGGATAATATAGAGAAGATAGGCAATGAAAATGCCCAACATGAATTCTATCTGACAGATATGGTCGCAAAGGCCAAGGATCAGGGCAAGAGGATAGTAGCTCTGCCTGTGTCGGAAGAGTCTGAGGCACTCGGTGTTAATAATCCCGATCAATTAGCGCTAGCAGAAAAAATATTGAAAAAAAGAATCGAGGAAAATGACAGAAGCGAGGGGTGAAGACAGGGTCGAAGATTTGAAAGGAGAGCTTAAGGACGTCGTTAGAGATGAGCAGTCGAAGGAAAAGGCGATGATGCTTTTGGACTACAAGATCAAGACTATTCATGATTCTACCAGAACTGATTTTATGCCGATGTCGAAGGTTCACAACAAGCTCCGGATGAAACTCCCCTGGTACTACAGCTGGCATACCAGTCCTTGGAGCTCGGTAACGCACCGGTTAATTCTTCTTTTGCTCATCATCGGTATTATCGTCTTGTTCTATATCACGAAATCAAGCAACTGATCCAACTGTTGCAATTTTGTTCTCAATGTCAGACTATTAGAATATGCCAAATCAACTAAGAACTGGAGCAATAGTCCTCAAGGGTACCAATTTTGGCGAAGCCGATCGGATCCTGACTATTCTGACCGAGCGTTTGGGCAAAATCAAAGTGATGGCCAAGGGCATAAGGAAAATCAAATCTCATTTGGCCGGAGCCCTAGAGCCATTTATGATGGTGGACTTGCAATTACATGAGGGAAAAACTTTCTATATCGTGACTGGAGCAACAGTAGATCAGCCTTTCCACTCGCTTCATGAAAGTTTTGAAAAAGTTGGCCAAGCATTTTATTTTGGAGAGCTAGTCGATCGATTTATCGAGGACAGACAACGAATCCCGGAGATATTTGAATTATTCAAGGACGGCCTTGATCAGATCGATGGGGGGACAAGGTCGATAGTGCTGAGAGGGTTTGAGCTTAAAATTGTAGAATATGCTGGTTTCAAGCCTGAACTAAACAATTGTATTCACTGCAAAGAAAAGATTTTGCCGGGTGAAAATTTTTGGGATTCAGTCGAGGGAGGAATTATTTGTGACAACTGTCAAAAGGTTCACCACCATGGAGAAAGAATCAGCGACGAGGCTATCAAATTGCTCCATTTCTTCGAGCGGAGCGATTTGGCTACGATTAGTCGGTTGAAACTGGCAGAAACTGCCGAAACAGAGGTCGAAAAAATCCTGGCAAATTATGTTGGAAGTATTTTGGAGCGCGAGATAAAGAGCAAAATATTTTTGAAATAAATTGAATGTTGCATTATACTTTGGCTAATGAAAAAAATTCAAACAGTTGGATTGATCGTTGAAAATGGTAAAATATTGCTCGGTATGAAGAAGCGTGGCTTTGGGGCAGGCAAATGGAATGGCTTCGGCGGGAATCTTGAGCCGGGCGAGACGCCTGAGCAGGCGATGATACGAGAGTTCCGCGAAGAAGCCGCCATCGAGGTCATAAAACTAGAAGAAGTCGGCCAAATAAATTTTAGTTTTGTCTCCGATCCGGCAGAGCCTGAAGTACATTTTTTCCAAATAACAAAATATAGCGGTGACCCCACAGAGAGTGAAGAGATGCTTCCAGAGTGGTTTGATATCGATAAGATTCCTTATGACTCGATGTGGGCTGATGATAAATATTGGATACCGATGTTCCTGGCCGGTAAGAAATTTGAAGGAAACTTTTTGTTCGGTGGCAACGGCGAAATAAAAAAATATAATATTAGCGAGGTTTGAGATGGGTGTAGAATCTAGATTTTCTCCTGATCAGGGCGGATTTAAAGTGATTAAAGATTGTCAGAACATCTCTGCTCAAGAAGTAGAGAGCGGAGGTTGGGGCCTAGAGTTTCTATTTGATCAGGACAATACTTCCGAGTGGAATAGGGCAGCAGATCTTGCGGTGGCAACCGATAGATCACAGTGGGAGTTAGCAATCGGACCAAATCCCACAGATCCTACAAAATCAGCGATATACAAACGTATCCTAGACCCGACCGGACAGCTGACTCTAGGCAACTAAGCCAAAGCTAATAGTGAACTTTATCGAGGGAATATTTTCTGGTATAGTGGAGCTACTTAATCGAAGGAAATGATGGGCAAGAACGATAAACCCGCCTCCGTACAAACTACGGCGGGTAAAATGGAAAAAATAATCTCACTCTGTAAGAGGCGTGGATTTGTTTACCCGTCTTCTGAAATTTATGGTGGTTTTGCCAACGCTTATGATTTTGGACCACTTGGCTCCCAGATGAAGAAGAATATCAAAGATGAGTGGTGGAGGCGCTTTGTCACGTTTCGTGATGATATAGTTGGTCTTGATAGTGCCGTAATCCAAAATCCCAAAGTTTGGCAAGCGTCGGGGCATTTGACCTCATTTTCCGATCCCCTTTTCGAATGCAAGAAGTGCAATCAACGTTTCAGAGTAGACCATGCCAACGAAGCAAAAGAAAAATACAAGAATCATGAAGAGATGACCAAAGAAGAGAAAGACATGGTCATCTGCCCACAGGGAGGCGAGCATAGCTTCACTGATGCCAAAGAGTTCAACCTGATGTTCAAGACCTTTATCGGTGTCACAGATGACACCTCTTCGGTAGCGTATTTGCGCCCAGAGACAGCTCAGGGGATATTTATCAATTTTCAAAATGTCTTGCAGTCTACTCGAGTAAAATTACCATTTGGAATCGCTCAAATCGGCAAAGCATTTCGCAATGAGATCACGCCTGGTAACTTTATCTTCCGTACTCGTGAATTTGAACAGATGGAAATAGAATTTTTTGTCTCGCCTGACAAAGCAGAGTCTAAGAAGTGGCATGATTTTTGGATCGAGCAGGTTAAGAATTT
>CAZGJE010000001.1:16541-18885 GCA_964526355.1 uncultured Candidatus Saccharibacteria bacterium | reverse complement strand
CTTGGCGTTAGCCCAGAGAATCTCAAGCTTAGAGCACATGACAAATCAGAATTATCACATTATTCTGCAGGGACGACTGATATAGAATATGAATTTCCTTTTGGCACTTCTGAATTAGCCGGTGTCGCCCAGCGGACAGATTATGACCTGTCTGAGCATGAGAAGGCCTCGGGTCAGGAATTAAAATATTTTGATGAAGAGTCTGGCAAGAAGTTCACTCCTTATGTGATCGAGCCCTCTCAAGGTGTTGATCGTGCTATGCTAGCCTTCCTTGTCGACGCATATGATGAATCCGATGGTATGGATGGACGCAAAGAAGGGGAAGTCACCATGAGAATTCACCCAAAGTTGGCGCCGATCAAGGTTGGAATTTTCCCGCTTGTGAAGAAGGAAGGTTTGCCGGAAATCGCCAAGAAAATCTCGGAGGACTTGAAACGGCATGGGATCACTACATTTTATGATGAGTCAGGCTCGGTCGGAAGACGATATCGTCGGCAAGACGAGATAGGCACGCCTTGGTGTATTACCGTAGATTTTGATTCGCTTACCGACAAATCTGTCACTCTGCGTGATCGTGACACGATGGAGCAGGAGCGGGTCTCTATTGCGGAAATTGCCAGGTTGATAGATAATAAATTAAGATAATTTCCAGAAGGCTATGGCAAAAAAGGAAAAAAACATTACCATCGATGACCTCGCAGCAATGGTTGCTCGTGGTTTTGATGGTCAAAATGAAAAATTTGAGCAAATAGATAAACGTTTTGAGCAAATAGATAAACGTTTTGAGCAAATAGATAAACGCTTTGAGCGAATTGACGAGCGTTTTGATTCCCTTGAGAATAGGATGGAAAAACACGAACAAAATAATGCTGCAGAATTTGCTTGGCTCAGGCGAGATCTAAACGAGATCAAAGAAAGATTGGCAAGGGTCGAAAAGAGAACTCTTGAAGACGATGATGCTCTAGTTGCTGAAGTCATGGAGTTGAAAAAGCGAGTTAGCTGTTTGGAAAAGAAATTAGCGGCCTGACTTCTAGTTGAAAATAATTCTCTGGGAGGGGAAATGACAATAAGGAAGGGATTCACTCTTATAGAATTGCTGGTGGTAGTCGCCATCATCGGTATTTTGGCGACTGTTGTGGTGGTCAATATGTCTTCTGCCCAGAACAAAGCTCGAGATGCCAACATCAAGTCCAATATTTCTACGGTTAAAACGGCTGCTAATCTTTATTATCTCAACAACGGCAATTATACTGGAATCGGATGCACTAGTACCGCTAATGTTATTGCCAGTGCTCCTGCTTGCGATTCTTTGGCTGGGACCCAGGAGCAAATAACAATCGCCAACGTCGCTAAGAGTATCAAGAGCCTCTTGAGCAGCGATGGACTGGAAATCAACGCTACTGCAAGTAGATACCAAGCTTCTGCCAAGTTGCCTTCGAGTATCAATACAACTACCCCCCAGTCGGCGGTAGCCACTGAGGGCGGAAGCGTTGCATCTGGCAACTCGTATGATTCTGGCATGATTGGTTGGTGGAAGCTGACCGACCGGAATGATTCTGGTATTTATGGCTTCAATGGTACTCTGAGCGATACAGGCTCGGCCTTTTCGATTAGCCCATTGCCAGATGGTAATAACGGAAATGTTTTGGCAATAACTGGTACGAGCGGGCATTTCGTGATAGCCGATAAGCCAGAGCTACGCGCAAATAAATTTAGCTATTCTCTATGGTTCAAACGGGATCTTATTAGTGATTATCGTGCTATGTTTTCAAAAAATGGGTCAGGCAACAACCCAAAATTTGGCGTCTATGCTCTCAACACCAATTCATATTACGGACTAGAGGTTGGGAATGATACGACTGGTACGACGATGTGGTCGAGCAACGCAACTGGTCTAAATACGAGACTAAACTGGTATCATCTTGTCGTCACTTATGATGGAACTAAGTTTCTCGTTTACCACAACGGGGCCGTAGTCCTGGAACAGAATCGTTCGTACGACCCAAGCTTAAACACCAATCCGCTTCGTATTGGGGCCTTGTGGAACGGCGGCAATTCTTTGATGGGCTGGATCGCAAATGCTCGATTTTACAATCGTGTGTTGACTGCGAATGAAGCGAAAGCGCTATATGACAGTAAGAATTAGTTTATAATGTCAAACGAATCGATATTTCATAATATGAAACACTCCCAAAAAAATCCCAGCAAAGCCTTTACCCTTATTGAATTACTTGTCGTCGTCGCCATCATCGGTATTTTGGCGACTGTTGTGGTGGTCAATATGTCTTCTGCTCAGAACAAAGCTCGAGATTCCAAGGTTAAAGCAGATATGGGAACAGTACAG
>CAZGJE010000001.1:0-16531 GCA_964526355.1 uncultured Candidatus Saccharibacteria bacterium | reverse complement strand
GTACAGAAAGCTGCTTCTCTTTACTATACTGAGAACGGGACATATCCAACTCTAAACTGTAACCCTTCTGGTTCTACTTGCAACTCTCAGACCAGTACTGATACCCATACTACGACTATTATCAATGCTGCCAAAGATTTAGCTACTGTGACTGACGGTCTTACATTTGTCTCTGTCACCAGCGCTTACCAATCCTACGCCAAACTACCATCTGTCAAAGGTTCTAGTCTCGAGAAGTCTGTCTGTGTTGATTCTAGGGGAAAGACGGGGACGACTAGCAGAGCGAGCGAACCTTATTTACTTTTCAATAGTTCGGGGGCAAACATTACTTTTCCGGTTGCAGCTCAATATTATACCCGACCTTTCTCGATCTCACTAACCTTCCAGGTTAATAATTATGTCAATTCTCCTCTCATCCGAATTACTAATGGAGCTACGACATTATACACAATATTTGTTTGGAGCAGTGCCACTGATCAATTCCCAGCGACTTTGTACTTCCAAACCCCGCCCGCTGACCAGCTTTATCAGCATCATAGACTATCGCGGGATACGAAATATACTGCAATTTTCACATTTGATGCTGGCAACAACGGGGTTATCTACCTATATGATAGCTCTGGCAATCTTCTTTTCACTCAATCAAAGAATAATATGGCTCCAATCGGCGGTTCTGCCGCTGATTCAATAACGCTGGGCGCTGGCATGGCGCAAAACGGAAGAATTTATGATCTCAAATTTTGGGGCAATAAAGTAATTTCTGCCTCAGAGGCGAATAGTATTGCTAAGGGTGGTGATTTCTCGTCAAATTTATTCTCCTGGTGGCCAATGTCTGCAGCTTCGGGCAATAAGATTGTCAATATTACTGGAAACGGCGACGGGACAATAAATTCAGGCGCTACGGGCTGGGGGAGTGACCCATCGACAAACACATTTTGTAACGGCGATACGAAATGACATAATAATTTAGTTAAATATTAAAAATCAGCTCTTCTGGAGCTGATTTTTTTGGTGCCAAGAAATATCCACAAAATGTGAGGCTTTATAGTTGACTGTGCTGTCAACTGGGCTTACAATGTAAACAAGTGGTAAAAAGTGGGAAGAAGTGGGACGCTGAGCGTCCCTTATATCACGCTTAGCGTGGTGGGGGTTAATAAATATCTGAGATCAAAACATGTTTATCGGAGAGTATTCACATTCTATTGATGACAAGGGGAGGGTCTCGGTCCCGGTCAAGTTCCGCGGTGATTTGGCTTCTGGATGTGTTGTGACGAGGGGATTGGACGGATGTTTGTGGCTTTACCCTACTGCTGATTGGCACGCTTTGGCCGAAAAGATTTCAGAGATGCCGGTGACACAGAAAAATTCACGTTCATTTGCTAGGTTTATCCTTTCTGGGGCGGTAGAATGCGAGATCGATCGAGTTGGAAGAATCAATTTACCAAAATATCTATCTGAATATGCTGGGATCAAGTCAAAAGTGACATTGAACGGAATGTACAACAGAGTAGAGATATGGGCAGAGAGCAAGTGGACAGAGTTCAAAAAAGTAATGGAGGAGAACTCAGAGGAAGTAGCAGAAAATCTGAGTGAATTGGGATTCTAGGATAGTGGCCGAGTGGCGGAGAGACAGAGAGAAGCACATTGAAAATTAGTCATAGGAATCAACAGCCAGCACAAATCTCGTTTTCTTTGAGGAGGGGGCGAGGTTTAACCTTGATTATATCAAGCGAAAACAAAAAATTTGTCAGAATGACAGCAAAAACCCGCCAGTTCCGATATATCGGAATTTAGCGGGTCAAAATATCTCCTTAATTATACATTAAGTGATGATGAAACAAAACACGCTGGCTGATGATTCTTCAGACTAATACGAAGTGAAAAAGAGTTCTGTCCTGTATAAAATTATTATTTTTCGTCATGTGACGAGCGGAGGTTGTTTTGGGAAGAGGATATGTTATCACGAATAGTGGTTCAGCCGAGCGCGGTTTTAAGAAAAAAACAATCAAGCGAGAAGTTGTTATCGGCCCAAATGCAATCAAGTTTATTACGGTTATTATCGCCGCTGTTTTGGCGGTAGTATATCTTGGCCAATCCACTGCAGGTGCTGGGCGCAGTGTCAAAACTAGAGAAATCGAAAGTCGAAAGAGTGATCTCATGCTTGAGAGGGAGAGGCTCGAGACAGAACAAACCAGACTAAAATCATTGAAAGAGATCGACGGAAATATTGAAAAACCTGCGTTAGAGCCGGTATCCGGTGTTGATCATCTGGGGGGCGACAAACAGATTGCTCAAAATAACTAAAACTCATATAATACGCCTATGAGAGGAGAATACTTAAAAACGGTTGAAACCCGCCTCAAACTCATGGGCCTTTTTGTGTTGGCTGTTGGAGGACTATTGTTTTGGCGAATGTTTGATCTTCAGATTATTAAACATGATCACTACTTGGCGATGGCTCAAGACCAGCAAAGATTTGAAAAGGTCCAGGTGGCGCAACGTGGGAGGATACTGGTTCACGATTCAAGCGTCGATGATACATCCTACTATCCTCTGGCTCTTGATATCAAAAGCTTTGCAGTTTGGGCTGTCCCTCGTCAGATCAAAGACAAAAATGTCGTGGCAGAAGCTCTCTCGCCTCTGATTAAGGTTGATCGAAATGAGATCTTCAACCAGATAAATAACGACAAAATGTATATCCCCCCTCTCAAGAGAGGCCTGTCGTTCGATGAAGCGGCAGACATTCGGGCTAAATCTGTAAGCGGGATACTCGTAATCCCAGAATACAACAGATTCTATCCTGAAGGAGCTCTGGCTTCTCAAACTCTCGGGTTTGTGAATAGCGAGGGCGAAGGGAAGTACGGGTTTGAAGGCCATTATAATGATGAGCTGAAGGGCAAAGAGGGAGTGTTGACCGGAGAGAAGGATACTCTAGGCAGAGTCATCAGCTTGTTGACGCAAGACGAACCGAAAAATGGTGCGAACTACGTGCTGACGATTGACCGCTCGGTCCAATATTTCGTTGAGAAGAAGTTGGCTGAGGCGTTGGTGACTTACAAGGCTGATTCTGGCACGATTGTTATCATGGATATCGAGAGTGGCGGGATCCTGGCGATGGCTAATTTGCCGAGTTATGACCCAAATGATTATAAAAACGTTGCGAAGGCGAACCAGAATTTGTTTGTGAACCCAGCGATTACATCGCTTTATGAGCCAGGCAGTATCTTCAAGCCTCTTGTGATGTCAGCAGCCATAGACAAGGGGGTAGTGACTCCGGAGACGGAGGGGGACTTCGGCGCAGATGTTGTTGTCGATGGTTTTACGATAAGAACAGCGGAGCGAAAAGCCTTTGGCAGAGAGAATATGACGCAAGTTTTGCAAAATTCTGATAATGTCGCCATGGTTTGGATTTCGGAAAAAATGGGCAAAGAAAACCTGTATGCTGCTCTCAAGTCGTACAATTTCCTTGATAAGACGGGAATCGATCTAGATGGAGAGACTTCGGGGTATACTACCGCTTTGAAACAATGGAAAGATATCAATCGCTCGACGATATCTTTCGGCCAGGGTATTGCAGTGACGCCGATTCAGCTTGTAGCGGCTTATGCGGCAATGGGTAATGGCGGAGTTTATGTCGAGCCCCATGTTGTAGACAAGATTTCCTTTCCTGGCGGGAGTGAAAAAAAGATCGAGAAAGAAGAGGGCGCAAGAGTAATTAGCGCTGATACTGCCAAGAAAATGGCGGAAATGCTTTATAATGTCGTTGAGAAGGGTCACAGTTGGCGCGCTAAAGTTCCAGGATTTAAGGTCGGTGCCAAGACTGGGACTGCTCAGATTCCAAAACCAGAGGGAGGCTATGAAGAGAGCGAAGATGGCCTCGGCATATATATCCATTCATTGGCTGGGCTTGCCCCAACCGACAATCCGAAGTTCGCCATGCTGGTCAAACTTGATCGACCCAAGAGTGCTCGTTACTCTGAGTCCACAGCGGCTCCTTTGTTTGGAGAAATCTCAAGTTTTCTGTTAAACTATCATTACCGTTCCACGCCTACAGAGCCGTTCGAGCTGCCTCACGCCCCGTAACTGTATTGAATCAAATAAATGTTAAATTTCATGATCCCAAATTCAGCTAAAAATTTCTTTCTCAAAATTATTTATTTCACCTTGGCCTCTTACGCCAGGCGTATTATAAAAAATCACGACCCCTTTGTAATAGGCATCACCGGGTCGGTTGGCAAAAGTACTGCAAAGGAGGCTATCGCTCAGGTTTTGAGAGATCATTTTGGTGATCAAGTCCGAGCCAACTTTGGCAATCTGAACGCCGAAATTGGGATTCCACTGACAATATTGGGCTATGAACAATTACCAAACAAATTTCTCTGGCCGTTTTTTCTGATTCAGGCATATTTTAAATCCTTGGAAAATAAATATCCTAGATATTTGGTATTAGAAATGGGCGTAGAGCATCCCGGAGATATCCAATATTTTGGGACTATCGTTCGTCCGAATATTGGGATTATCACCTCCACCCAGCCGGCACATCTAGCAAATTTTGCTTCTCGAGCCGAGCAAAGAGCTGAGAAGCGAGAGATGGCAAATATTGTCAAGTCGGATGGATCGCTTTTCATAAACAGCGACGATGACGGATTACAGAAGATTGATTTTAAGCAAGTTTCCACCATCGGGATCGCCGACGAAACGGCGCAATTTAGGGCCAATAGCATCAAGCTATCTGACTCTGGCACTGAATACCGCATTGATACCCTAGGCCAGAAAATATCGATCAAATCCAAGCTCATAGGCGAACATTTTATCTATGCATCTTTATTCGCATTTGCTGTTGGCAATCATTTCGGTATTCAATCGTTGGAAATGAAAAAGTCTATCGAGAAATTGTTGCCGCAAAATGGTCGAATGAATCTGCTAAAGGGCAGAGACGGCATCACTATTTTAGACGATACATACAATGCGAGCCCGGCTTCAGTCAAAGCTGCCTTCGATGTTCTATCGAATTTTACTACGCTTAGAAGAGTAGCGATAATTGGTAATATGAATGAGTTGGGGGAGATAGAGGTCCAGGCTCATCGAGAGGTGGCAAGCTACGCAAAGGGAAAGATGGATCTGGCCGTATTTGTCGGTAAGAATGCGAATACGATGGCCCAGGAATATGGCGGTGGGGCGTTGGCCTACCCGACGAGAGATGATCTTATCGCGGAGCTAAACAAGCTTATTCATCCTAGCGATATAGTATTGGTGAAGGCGTCTCAGAACGGCAATTACTTCGAAGAGATTACAAAATTGTTATTATTTGACAAATCAAAAGCGCCCGACCTGCTGGTCCGCCAAAGTCGGTTTTGGCTCAGAAAAAAAGGTATTAAATAAAGGTTTTCCATGGAAACGTTTACTATTGATGTTCCTGACTTGGTACGAATGTTCTGGTTTTCCCTATCAGCATTTTTAATCGCGATAGTTTGGACACCGATACTGACAAATTTTCTATACAAGAATAAGATTGGTAAGACTATACGAGACAGCAAGGATGCGCCAATCATGGCCAAGCTTCACGAGAAGAAGGCTGGCACCCCTACGATGGGTGGTATTCTGATATGGATTACCACTGCTGTCCTGACCTTATTATTCAACTTGTCGAGGAATGCGACTTGGCTCCCACTATTTTGTCTTGTGGCGACCGGTGTGGTCGGTGCGATTGATGACATTATGAACGTCCGGGGTGTGGGCGAAAAAGGAGGCGGTCTTTCTCTGAAACAAAAATTGCCTTTGTACGCCCTGATAGCCTTAGCTGGTGCCTGCTGGTTTTACTTCAAATTAGATTGGCATTCTATCCATATTCCAGCAATGGGAGATTTCTCTATAGGGCTCTGGTATATTCCCTTGTTTGTCGCAGTTCTTGTCTGGATGGCTTTTGCCTCCAACGAAACAGATGGTTTGGACGGCCTTGCGGGCGGAATATTTGCTCTATCTTATGCTGTCTTCGCGATCATCGCACTTGTCGAGGGCAAGTCAGGATTGGCCGTATTCTGCGCTACGATCATGGGTTCCCTCATGGCCTTTCTCTGGTTTAATATCCCACCTGCCCGATTTTTCATGGGTGATACTGGCAGTATGGCGCTAGGTATGACTCTTGGCGTTGTGGCTTTTCTGACGAACTCAGTCGTTCCTTTGTTCATAATCACATCAGTTTTCTCAATCGAAGGATTGAGTTTCATCATCCAAATGCTCTCGAAGAAATTGAGAAACGGCAAGAAAGTATTTCTTTCCTCCCCATTACATCACCATCTTGAGGCCATAGGGTGGCCCGAACACAAGATCACAATGAGATTCTGGATATTGAGTGCAGTTTCCGCAGTTTGTGGTCTAGGGCTGGCCTTGGTAGGCAGTGGCAACTTCTATAGATAATATGAATAAGTATTACGAAAACAAAAAAATTGCGATTCTCGGTTTTGGCATGGAAGGCCAAGCGCTCGCAAGATTTTTGGTCGACACAGCACAGGAAATCTATATCATCGATATGAAAGATAAGGACCAGGCACTTGATGGTGTTGGAGCCACTGAGAAGAGCGAGACCGAAAAGGTTCTGAGCAATCCGAAAGTAGTCTACGTTGTATCGGAAGAGCTACCTATGTTGACAGGGTATGACCTGGTGTTTAGATCTCCATCGATATATTTCGCGGACGAAAAAATAGTCGAGGCCAGAGAAGCAGGTGTAATAATATCAAGTCAAATTCAATTATTTTTTGATCTCTGTCCTTGTAAAATTGTCGGTGTTACCGGGACCAAAGGTAAGGGGACGACGGCAAGTTTAATATCGGAGATATTAAACTTGCAAGTCAAAAGTCAAAAGCCTGCCTACCGGTCAGGCAGGTCAAAAGTCAAAAGTAAGATTTATTTGGCGGGGAATATTGGAACACCAGCGATTAGTTTGATTCCGGAAATTGCGAGCGAAGATATTGTGGTGCTTGAACTCTCAAACTTCCAATTAGCAGATTTGCATTCCAGCCCACACATCGCAGTTATGACAAATTTGGATATTGACCATCTTGATTATCACAAAGATGAAACAGAGTATCGACAGGCCAAGGAAAGTATCCTCAAATATCAAAAAGAATCTGATTTTGCGGTTTTAAACCTGGAATCGACGTTCGGGGCAGCATTTTTGAAAGATGCAAGGTCGAAAATATGTTATTTTTCGTCCAAAGATAACTCAGCCGCTGCTTCTGTCTCCGATGACGCAGTTTATATAAATTCAGAAAGCGGTAAGAAAAAGATTTGTGCCGCCTCAGAAGTTAAATTAGTGGGCCGCCATAACCTGATGAATATTGCTGCTGCCACAATCGTTTGCGATATCTTGGGTGTGAAGATGGACACGATCAAGACTGCTGCAAGAGAGTTCGAAGGCTTACCCCACCGCCTGGAAGTAGTATGTGAAATTCAGGGAGTAAAATTTATCAACGATTCGTTCGCTACTAATCCCGGACCTACTATTGCTGCCATCAAAGCATTCGATGAGCCCAAAATCATGATTTTGGGTGGGAGTGAGAAGGGCGCTGATTTCTCTGAGATGGCGCGAATAATCGTCGACTCTGAGGTCAAGGCTACCGTTACGATCGGGGCAGAAGGTCCAAGAATTGCCGAAGCGCTTCAAAAGGCAAATTTTGGGGGTGAAATAGTTAACGGCGAGGATACAATCGAATCGATTGTCAAACAGGCTTTGGAATTGGCCAGGATCGGCGATATTGTTATTTTTTCACCAGCTTGTGCTTCCTTCGACATGTTCAAGAACTACAAAGATCGTGGTGAAAAATTCAAGAAAGCGGTTCTGAATCTTAAGGGTTAGCGTATTATATGAACAGTACCAGAAGACAACATTCTGATTATTGGCTCTCGTTGGCAGTTTTTGCCCTTATTTGTTTTGGGCTGATAATGATATATTCTGTTTCGAAATATTATTCGCTTGATATTACTGACGGCGCAACCGACAAACTATATCTCAAAAAACAAATATTCACTGTTGCTCTGGGTTTGGTGGCCTGGATCGCTATGCAGACGGTAGATTACCGTTTTTGGTTCAAGCATGCCGGAAAAATGTTTTATGCTACCTTGGGTTTGCTGGCTTTGCCAATAATTCTCGAGCCTTTTGGCATCACTAGAGCCGGGCGTTGGATTGACTTTATGGGGATTAATTTCCAACCGGCTGAGTTGGCAAAATTGACATTCATTTTTTATCTCTCGGCTTGGTTTGCCCAAAAAGGCGAAAACCAGCAGAAAATCCAGCAGTCATTTTGGAGTTTCGTCGGTATCGTCGGGATAATTGCCGCCTTTATGCTGCTCGAAAAGGACCTCGGCACATTGGCCATTTTCGTGATTATCTCCGCTGGCATGTTTATTATGGCCGGCGCGCCGACAATCCAAATTTTCTCTGGAGGCGCTCTGGCTGCCTTCCTGGTCTGGCTAGCTATCAAGATTGAGCCATATAGGATGCAGCGTTTCCTAACTTTTCTAAATCCAGAAAATGATTCTCTTGCTACCGGCTACCACATCAAGAATGCGTTAATTGCTATAGGATCTGGGGGTCTCTGGGGATTGGGCTTCGGCCAGAGCCGGCAAAAATATCTTTATTTGCCAGAGGCTCATACTGACTCAATCTTTGCTATAATATGTGAAGAGCTGGGCATGCTTCGTGCAAGCGTAATTATCTTAGTCTTTGTTTTTATTGCGATGAGGGGGCTTAGGATTGCTCGTAACGCCCCAGATATTTTTTCCAGATTGTTAGCCGCTAGTATTACCTTCTGGCTTTTTGCCCAAATGACTATTAATATAGCGGCGATGTTTTCGCTCGTACCATTGACTGGGATCCCGCTTCCTTTCATAAGCTATGGTGGAACTTCAGTAATCATACTTCTCTCTGCTGTTGGAGTGCTGATTAATATTTCTAAACATACAAATATTCAAGCTAAAAGTTAAAAGTACATATGACGAATAAAAAAATCTTATTAGTCGGCGGTGGTACGGGCGGACACATTGTGCCCATATTTGAGCTTTATCAAAGTCTCAAGTCGGCCAATCCAGATCTTGATATCAAGGTGATAGGCGGCGACTCTGAGGTAGAGAAGAAATTTTTTCATGATAACGCTGATTTTGTGCCTATCGAAACAGGCAAAATGCATCGTCGCTTTACTCTGAGGAACCTCATAGAGGCAACAAAATATTTCAAAGGCCGCTCGACGGTGGGGAAAATCGTTGCTAGTTTCAAACCAGATCTTATTTTTTCTAAGGGCGGATATGTTTCCTTGCCAGTGATTTACTGGGCGAATAAGCTCAAGATCCCATATTTTATACATGAATCAGATATCGAGATGGGCGAGTCGAACAAATATGCAGCCAAAAATGCTACAAAAGTCTTTGTAGGATTTCCGACTGAGAATTACAAAAATATTGCTAGAGAGAAACTGATCCAGGTGGGGCAATTTATTTCATCTGAACTTTTCGAGCAGAAAAAGCACACCACCTTGTTTCATAATGAGAAGCCTACAATTTTGGTGACTGGGGGTAGCCAGGGGGCCGCCGCGATAAATCAGGCGTTGATCTCATCTGCGCCATCTCTCCTAAAGTCATATAATGTCATACACCAGACAGGCGATCGAGATTTCGAAAAAGTAAAAACTTTTCGTGATTCTCTGGAGCCATCTCTCCAAGAGAGATATCTAATCAAAGATTTTTTCTTGCATCAAGATGGTGAAAACAGCATTTACACAATTTATCAATCATCTGATTTGTTTGTGGGCCGAGCAAGCATTACTTTCCCGGCTGAGGCGGCTGTTGCGGGTCTCCCCCTGATCCTTATCCCATATCCATATGCTGCCTCTGACCACCAGCTGAAGAATGGCCTAGTCTTGCAAGATGCTGGGGTTTGCGTATTGATTGAGCAAAAAGAACTAACCCCAGCAAGATTGACAAGAGAAGTAGACGAACTGATGGCGGATCGGGTAAAGTATGATAGGATGGTAGCTCAAGCCAAGGAATTCTTCGGCAGGGGAGCACTTCCGATAATTACCGAATCTATACTTAACGAAATAGAGAAATAATATGAAATATCATCTGATAGGAGACCAGGGTGTCTCAATGCGGGGACTCAAGAAATATTTAAGCCATCAGGGTCATGAAGTCTCCGGTTCCGACATCAAGACTGGCGGCCATAGCGCGCAAAATGTGCCAGATCAAGTGGATGTGGTAGTCAGGACATCAGCAGTGAACCCTGGATCTCCTGGCTGGGTAGAAGTAGCGCAAGCCGAGAAACGGGGTGCCAAAATCATTAAGCGCTCAAAGCTAATCGGTGAGCTGACAGAAAACAAACGCCTAATTGCTATCTCTGGAATGCATGGCAAGACAACTGTGACAGCCATGGCTGGCTTAGTGCTTGAGGCAGCCGGATTTGACCCAACGGTATTGGTAGGCGATCAAGTGCTCGACTTCAACAACGATGTGATCAGAATCGGCAAGAGCGACTGGTTCGTACTTGAAGCTTGCGAGTATGATCGAAGTTTTCTTGATTTTCATCCTGAAATTCTGATTTTAACCAATATTGAAGAGGAGCATCTAGATACTTATCCGGGCGGTCTTGCTGAAATCAAGGAAGCGTTTCTTGAGTATATGAAGAATATATCCCCAAAGGGCATAATTATCGCATGTCATGACGATGCAAATGTGAGGGATATAATTGAAGCGTCTAAGACCGATGTCAGGATTATCTGGTATGGCGATCATACGAAGTATGATCATCTTGATTTTCAATTATCTGTCCCCGGAAAACACAACCAACTGAATGCTTTGGCAGTTGTCGCTCTTGCCGATTGTCTTGGGATCGACCAGGATATAGTCAAGACTACCCTTTCAAGATTTCAAGGCGCTCACAGAAGATTTGAACTTCTAGGCAAATTTCAGGGAGCCGACCTGATAGATGACTATGGCCATCATCCTACAGAAATCAGGGCGACTCTTGCCGCTCTCAAGGAGAGGTATCACGACAAGAAAAGAGTGGTTGTCTTCTGGCCTCATCAATACAAACGTATATTGCCGTTGCTTGCTGAATTTTCTGAGAGTTTTCAGGACGCTGATTTGACAATTATCAAGCCGATTTTTTTCGTACCTGGCCGGGATGAAGAGCTCCCAGTGAGTTCTCAAGATTTAGTTGAGAAAATAAACGAAAATGATGGAAATGCTAAGTTTATCGAAACAGATCAGGAAATTGCAGAATTTTTGAAAAAAGAATTAAATAAAGACTCTGTTCTCCTGACAATCGGAATACCGCCAGTATACAAGATTTCTCAAATTTTATTGGGAGGGAAAAATGACTGATACAGAAAATTATTTTATTCGAGAACTTGGTGAGTCGGTCAGGTTTGATGTTCCTCTAAGTGATTTTGTCAGTCTCAAGGTTGGCGGTGCTGCTGAGATTTTCTATGATGCTAAGGATATTGAATCGCTTACGAAAGCCATAGTTGCTGCAGACACGAAGGGAATCCCGTTTTTCATATTGGGTGGAGGATACAATATTGTCCCCTCTGATGCCGGAGTCTCTGGGTTGGTGATCAAGAACTCGAGTAGCAATATCATCTTCACTCCGGAATCGTCCGTCGTTATTGCCGACTCAGGGGTGTCATTGGGGCGGTTGATCAATCTTGCGGCCGGTCGTGACTTGGGCGGGTTGGAATTCTTGGCTGGTATCCCTAGCACGGTGGGCGGAGCGATTTATGGTAATGCCGGCTCACCCAGCGCTGCCATAGGTGATTATGTCAAATCAGTGACCTTGCTTGTGAAGAAGGACGGTAAGCTGGTGATCGAAAAACATGGCAAGGAGTGGATGGAGTTCGAATATAGAGCCAGCAAGCTCAAGAGGAATAAAGCCAAAAATGATTTTACTCCTGTGATTCTCACCGCTACCTTGCAGCTGATCCGTCGAAGGAAAGACGAGATAATGCAGTCGATGAAAGAAACTATCCAAATGAAAAAGAAGAAGCAACCGCTGGATGAATTTTCTGCTGGTAGCTTTTTCAGGAACCCTGGCACCAGCAAAGAAATGGCAGCAGGATTTCTCCTGGAGCAAGCAGGCGCCAAGAAATTAAAGATTGGCGGCGCAACATTTTCTTCTAAACACGCAAATTTTCTTGTTAACAAAAAGAAAGCTACTGCCGATGATGTTCGTCTACTTGCCGAAAAAGCGAAGCTAGCGGTATCCGAAAAGTGTGGAGTCAACCTGGAAGAGGAAGTGGAATATATCGGTCAATGGTGAGGAGGGACAGATAATCAAGCAACATAATTACCGAAAATATCGCTCGTCTTTGATATTCGAGCCAAAGGAAGAAAAGAAGATTTCTTTCTCTTTTAAAAGTCTCAAATATGTCATTGGGTTGGGTGTAGCAATCTATCTAGTTTATTTCGTTCTATTCTCCCAACAGTTTTACATCAAAGATATTATCGTAGAAGGTAGCGATCTTGCGCCGAAGGATCAAATCATTGCTCTAGTGCCTCGTGGTAATATTTTCCGTCTCAACATATCAGATCTAAAAAATAAATTGATCACAGATTTCCCTGAGATTAGGGAGGTCGAAATATTTAGAGGTATACCGGACGCCCTCAAGATCGTAGTGAACGAGAGAGACGGTAAGATGGTATGGCAAAGTGGTGACAAACAATATCTGGTCAGCAGCCAGGGCGAGGTGACCAGGCAGGTCACAGGCAGTGAGGGTGCGGGTCTGCCCGTCGTTGCTGACAAGAAGGGATTGCCGGTCAAGCCGGGTGAGCAATTGCTATCGCCCAATCTTGTGGCTTTCGTCGTGAATATTTACAGTGGTCTTAGCGACGCCGTGAATATCAAACCAGATCATTTCGAGGTGAATGAGACAACCTTCGATCTCAACCTCTATACTGACGCTGGATTTTACGTCAAACTAAACTCTCTTCGTTCTAGCAAGAAACAGCTGGATAATTTGAAACTGGTGATGGTCGACAAGCGCCCCGAAATTCATGAGTATGTAGATCTTCGGATTGACGGCTGGGCATACTATAAGTAGGATTTAGAATTTTGAATAGAGAATGAGGAATACCATTGGATAAGATTTGGGAGATTGCTCCACGGAAATTTGATGACCTGGTCGATCAACTGCTTTACAATCGCGGTCTGATTGATGATAAATCTGGAGAGGAAAAGAAACTAGAATTCTTCCAGCCCAATTTTGACGAAGGGATCCACGATCCCTTTTTGCTGAAAGACATGGAGGGCGCGGTCAGGAGAATCCAAAAAGCCCAAACAGACGGAGAGACCGTCGGAATATTTGCTGATTATGACGCTGATGGCATCCCTGGCGCGGCGCTATTGTACCGAGCTTTAAACAAAATCGGAATCAAGACAGTTGTCTACATCCCCAATCGCGAAGGCGGCTATGGCCTTTCGCGCGAAGGCATAGATTACTTGGTTGAGAACAAGTGTTCTCTCATCGTGACGATAGACTTAGGGATCAGGAATATCGCAGAGGCAGAGTACTGTGATGAGATCGGTGTAGATCTGATCATTACCGATCATCATCTCCCTGGTGAAGAGCTGCCCAAGCCAAAGTATCTTATCAACGCCAAGCAAGAGGGCGATGATTATTTTTTCAAAGAACTTTGCGGTTGTGCTGTTGGCTTTAAATTGATCCAAGGATTGGCCAAATATTTCCCAGATAAGTTGGATGATGGATTCTTGAAATGGAATCTGGACCTGGTTGCTATCTCGACAATTTCTGACGTCGTGCCACTGACCGGCGAAAATAGAGTCTTGGCCAAATTCGGGCTGCAGGTGATGAGGAAGTCGAGAAACCTGGGGCTCTCAAAATTAATTGCCATCGCTGGAATTGATCCAAAAGCTATCCAGGCCTATCATGTTGGATTTCAGATCGGGCCAAGGATCAATGCCCCTGGCCGGATTGATCATGCGACCAAATCATTTGAACTACTTGTCTCAGAAGATGAGCAAGAGGCGATAGAATTGGCGAAGTGGCTCAACGCCAAGAACGAAGAGCGCCAAGGAGAGATGGACAAGGTCGAGAAAGAGGCGATTGCGCAAGTTGAAAAGAATGATTTAACGAAGAATAAGATATTGATAGTTGTGGGCGATTGGCAGAAGGGTGTGATCGGACCATCAGCCAGTCGATTAGTCGAGAAATATAATCGACCGGTCATATTATTTGCCAGAGAAAAGGATATCTTGACGGGGAGTGCTAGAAGTATCAGCGCGATCAATATTGTCGAGTTGTTTGAAAGAGTAAAAGATACAATTCTCAAATTCGGTGGTCACAAGGCAGCAGCCGGTATTACAATCGCTCAGGATAAACTTGAAGAATTTACGACTTCGATACAAGATATTGCAAATAGAGAAATTAGCGATGATCAGATGCTTCTAAAATTAATAATTGATGCTGAAGTCAGCCTATCAGACATGACCAAGACTTTGTATGAAAAGTTATTACAATTTGAGCCATACGGCATGGGCAACAGCAAGCCAGTTTTCGTCGCTACAAACACAGAGTTAAAATTTGGTAAATTCATCGGTCGTGATAGCAACCATTTTTCGGCAATTGTGGGGGAGAATCCTCATCGACTGAAATTGATTTGTTTTAATTTCCCGTATGATAAGAGTCTTATCAGTGATAAGAAGAAGTATGATATTGTTTTCAATCTGAATCTCGACACCTGGCAGGGAGAAGACAAATTGAGTATGAGCGTACAAGATATCAAATTAAGCAAGAAGTGAAGGAGTAGAATGAACAAAGAATTTAGCCCAGTGCCTCCAGAGGTGACAGAGACACCTGCTCGTAAGGAGCTATCTTTCGATATAATAGTTGATCCGGAAACATTGGCCCACCTTATTGATGATAGCGATGCATTAAAATTTGTTATCGATAAGGCCGGTGTCGTCCATATGACGTATCATATTCCACATTCTATGCTTCGGATGACGTACGGTACATCTGTACTTGAGGGGACAGTGCGACTTTCAAACGGTGAGATAATCGCTGATGTTAGAGACAACAATCAAGAGATGGCAAATATATACGGCGACCTTAGTGATCTCAACGCTCAAATCGCAAGCCATATTAGAGAATATATTGCAGACGTGCCTCGGGACTAGGAGCTAGAGACGCCCTCCCCCTTCAATCGGTCTATGAATTTGTGCTCAGTCGGAGTACAATTTTGGTGTTGAGCAACTTGTCGATCGAATTCACTTAGGAAGGGTGCCTAACTTATGGAAATTATTATTTTGGGATTTATATTACCGGCTTTTGTTGTGATTATGGGCCGTTATCTATTCGCCTTCTACTACCCGATAAACTTGGGAATATTCTGCACTAGATGGATCTCTCGTACTCCCTACGAAATTGACAAGGACACCGCCAAAACTTTTTTCATCGTCAATAGCATTGCTTTTACTGTCAGTTATATCCTTCTGTCGCTTCTTGTCTTCTTGCCAGCCGTTTCTCTGCTTTATTCGTTTCCATCGCTCCTGGATTTTGTAGACATTTTATACAAGGCGCTGATCATTTTCTATCTGTTTTGGTTTTTCTCCCTCCTGGCTGCAGGTTATATATTTGGTCAGGCTTTCTACCAAGCCTTATCGAACTTAGAGGCCCAAGCTTCCTTTTATTTTATAAACCTCGATCTACTGTACAATGCATTGATCAGCATCCCGAGCAGATTTGCCAATTCCCTGGGTCTCATATTTGACAATGAGAAAAAGGTTGAGAGTCGCATCAAGCTTCACCAGGGCATATCCAAAGAGCTGAAAAAATCTGGAGAGCCGGAGAAAAGCATCTATCTTGAAGAGGCTGTCAGAATGAACAAAAACAAAATTGCCAAAATGACCAGAATCAGAAAGAGATGGGGTACTCCGGGAGTCATCGCTCAAAACATCTTGGAAAATATAGGAAGTATAATATTTGTTCCCTTTGCGCCAGCAATACTCTTCTATCTGGTGATCGTTGACTTCCTTGTCGGACTTTTCAACATTAGCGAGGTGCAAAAATCTGCTGATCAGCCTGTCGGCAAGGATTGAGCTATTGGGTGAGAGTGAGCTATAGTGAATATATATAGACCTGAAATGAGCAGTAAAGGCATTCGGGTCAGGGGGTGACCCGCTACGACTGAGACATGATAATGTAAAAAAGGAATAAAAATGGCAAATAGTAACCTAACAAACGCTAAAAAGGCGAAAAACGACGAGTTTTATACTCAGTTTGGCGATATTCAAAAAGAAATTCAGGCATATTTAGATTTTGACGAAAATACTTTCAAAGGCAAAGTAGTTTACTGTAATTGCGATGATCCACCTGAAAGTAATTTTTTTGGCTATTTCGCGCTAAATTTTAAAAAGCTCCAACTTAAACGACTCATCACGACTAGCTATAAGCCTTCCCCGATTGCCAATACTCTTTTTGATGTTACTCCTTACATTGTTTCTAATGGTGCAAATAAAAGTAGA